>DASWGF010000066.1:0-4675 GCA_036393875.1 Candidatus Dormiibacterota bacterium | reverse complement strand
CTCATAACCCGAAGGTCGTTGGTTCGAATCCAACCTCCGCAACCAATTTTTCCAATACAAAGGGCGCCCCGCGGCGCCCTTTCTCTATGTCTGCCACCGCTGCGCACAGATTTCAAGGAACGGTGGTCAGAAGGCGAACCCGGCCGGGCCCGACTGGTTGGCAAAGACGCCTCATGGCGGCAGCAGATCGACCCGTTGAGGTTGGCATCGATCGCCACCAGTCAGGCGATGTCGTCAAACCAACCCCAGCGCGTGACATTCCGGAAGGAGTTCCTTGCGGATCGCCGCTAATCCGCGGGAGAACTGACTCGTCCGCGTGCCACGAGGCGGAGATCCATTTCGGAACTCGCGCCCGTCATACTCGGACCATGAAACAGATCCAGATCGTCTCTGGCGGCGGCGCCATCCAGGGCCGAGTCTTTCGGCCAGTTGGGGCGGAGCGGCCCGGGGGTGGCCTGCTCTTCATCCACGGCCTGCACAGCGATCAGACGGGATACGCGGTCCGCGCCGAGGCGGCGGTCGACGCCCTCGGGGTCGTCTGCCTCACATTTGATCTGAGTGGGCACGGGCGGAGTCCCGGTGTGCTGGACGACCTCACAGCAGAGGATCACTTGCGTGACGTGATCGCGGCCTACGACTATCTGCAAGCACAGTTCGAGGCGGACCGCCCGATTGGTGTGTGCGGTGCGAGCTATGGGGCTTTCATGGCCACGCTGCTAATCGCGCAGCGGCGGGTCGAGAGATTGTTGCTGCGTGCGCCCGCCCTGGTCAGGGACGATGACCTCAGTCGGCCGCTTGGCCGCCGCCGGCTAAGCACTCCAGCCGACGCCCGAGCGGCCCTGAACAATCTCGGCAAGTTTGACGGTGAGGTCCTTGTTCTCGAGTCGGGCCAAGACGAGGTTGTCCCCCACGAGGTCGTCCAGGCCTACGTCGATGCGTGCCGCGGCCGAGCTTCGCACGAGGTTATTCCGGACGCTACCCATTCGCTGACTGACGAGAGATGGCAGTGGCAGTTCATCGAGACGATCGTGCGTTGGTTCGCGCCGATCGTGCCCGCGACCGCCGCTCAGCGATCGACATTAGGACGGCCCCGCCTTCAGCCCTGATATCTCGCTGCTCTTCTTGCTCACGTAGTCGGCGGCGATCTGCAACGGCTTGCGAACCTCGCCGTCGTCCGACGAATCCGATGAAGAGTCGTGCCAATTGAGCTTGGCTAAGTTCTCACTGGATACGAATCCATTTGTCACCTTGGCGATGAGGCCATGCGCGAAGCCTTGCGTCTGCGATTGCGTTGCCATAAAGGCCTCGTACAGGACGACCTGAGTCACAAGCACCCGCCACAGAATCGGCTTCCGCTGTGGATGGAACCCAAGGAAGACCTCGTCCACGTTTTTCATGAATTCTTCAGTGTTCGGCTTCCCGTCGTTCAGGTCCGCGCAGAACTCGCCGAAGCTCTTGCACCGTTGCGCGTCGGTCCCGGTGATCAGCCACTCGACTACGGTGTCCAGCGTGCCGCCGTAAAAGCCCTGGCGGCCGTAGACCGCAGGTTGGTGCTGCCGCAGCCACTCCCAGTTCGGCCGGCCTTCGTCAGCCTTGTCTGGTTCATAGGGCGTTTCATCGGCATTGGCCAGGTCGAAGTCCGCAGAGAAGCCATGGAACATGAGCCGCAGAATTTCGTACTGGCCTTGAAGGCCTGGTTCCAACCTCAAATCGATGGCCGTGATCCTGCGCTGCAGGATCCTGTAGGACGTGAGCGGTGCTAGTAGGTAGTAGACGGTGGACTGCCAGTAGTAGTTGTGATGGGCGAGCCATCCCGAGCCATCTGCCCCAATTTCTTGCGATTTCGCACTGCGGGCGAGGCTTTCGACGCGACGGCGCCCGCCCTGAATCAGATCGAGCGACTGGAAGAGGAGCGGCTCACATTCCGCGTACAGACGCTTGCGCGCGTCGTATTCGTACTCTCGCCTGGCCTTCGCCGCGTCGCTTTTCTCCCCCAGCT
Organism: Candidatus Dormiibacterota bacterium; assembly: GCA_036393875.1. Lineage (GTDB taxonomy): Bacteria > Chloroflexota > Dormibacteria > Dormibacterales > Dormibacteraceae > UBA10449. The sequence continues at coordinate 2,676 of DASWGF010000066.1, read as the reverse complement.
CGCTGCTGAGCCGGATCTTTCCCGCCTCGATCGCTGCGTTGATCTTTGCGACGTCGATGTCGGTCCGTCGCGCGACAATTGCAGCGATGATCGAGCCGGCGGCGGAGACCACCGCGGCAACGACGGCCGAGGCAAGAACCACCGACCAGTCGACCGCGAGCAGTAGCGTCACTCAGGCGTCGACCTGGCCGACCGAGATCTGGATCCGGCAGTCAGGATGCCGCCGATCCTTTTGCGGGCCATCAGCTCGGAGGCCACCACGCGCTGTATCGTGGCCGTGTCAAGTCCGGCTGTCAACGCACGACGAACCATGACCGACGCAGTCTCGGCGGTGCGTCTGGAGTGAGCGGAGATTCGCCAGCTGATGGCCGCGCCACCGGCGTCCGATAGCGCTTGAGCCGCAGATTCTGCTCACATCAGTGCTCACAAACCCCCGATGAGCGGCGTGGATTGGACGGCACCCGAGAGGAGCCGGGCCGGTCCTCCCAATATGCGCGGGTATACTTGACGACGCGCGGGGAGGATCGGTCACGACCGGAGGTCGGCTCGTAACCCGAAGGTCGTTGGTTCGAATCCAACCTCCGCAACCAACCTAGCTGCAACCACGAAGCCGGGGCACCCCGGCTTCGTCCTTATTACGGAGTGTTCGGATGAACAAGAGGAAGCGCGTCGCGATCGCCAAGCACCGAGTCAAGAAGCGCAAGCTCAAGGCACGAGCCCAAGCGGCTCGTTAGTCTTACTCCGGCGCACGAGGTGCCGTAGCTCAGGTGGTAGAGCGCGCGACTCATAATCGCGTTGTCGCTGGTTCGAGTCCAGCCGGCACCACCATGCCCTTCCCAGAAACGACTCCGCACCCGCTGCTGCTTGGGCTTCGCCGATCCGGGCTGATCGCGGCCGGCGATCGCGTCCTGGTCGCCGTGTCGGGTGGGCCGGACAGCACAGCCATGCTCCTCGCGCTGCTGGACGAGGCTCACCAGGTGGTCGCGGCTCATTACGACCACGCGCTGCAGCCAGGCTCGAGCGACGTGGCCGATCACGTCCGCAAGCTTTGCGAGCGGTTGGGGGTCGAGGTGCTGATCGAACGCAGGGAGCGTCCGATGCCGCGCGGCTCCGTCCAGGCCGGCGCGCGCACCCTTCGCTATGAGTTTCTCGAACGCGCCCGCGCGCAGGCCGGCGCTGATGTCGTCGCCATCGCGCACACGGCCGATGACGTGGTCGAAGGCGTTGTCTTTCATCTGTTGCGCGGCTGCGGCCTGGCCGGCATGCGCGGAATGCCCGCGCGCCGTGGGGTGTTTGTACGGCCGCTGCTCTCCGTCTGGAGAAGCGAGGTCGCCGATTACCTCCAGCGCCGCGGCATCGAGGCGCTGCAGGATCCGGCGAACTCCAACGATGCGTACGCGCGCGTTCGCGTCCGGCGCGACATCCTCCCCGCGTTGGAGCGCGACCGGCCGGGAATCGTGCGCCGATTCCACCGGGCCTCGATTCGGGCGGCCGCGCTGCAGGAGTCGATCTCGGGCATCGCGGGCAGCACGCTCGGGGCCGGCGCCACCCGCGCCAACGTCGCCGCTGCTCCCGAGCCGGTCGCCGCCGAGATGATGAGGCAGCTGTACGCGCGCGCCGGCGGCGCCCAGCCCTCGCTTTCGCGCGCTCACCTCGCGTCCATGCTCAGGCTCGCCCAGGCCGGGCCGGGAGGGAGGGGCGTAGACCTACCCGGCGGCGTGCGTTTTCGTATCGTGGGTCAAGCCATGCAGATCGTCGCCCCCGATTCGGACCACCGGCCGGCCCCACGACTCGAGGTGTCCGCTTGCGATGGATGCGGGGACATCGGGGCGGCGCACCTCAGGCCAGGCCTGGAGCTGCACCTCGGCCATCGCACGCCCGGGCTGACGATGCGGCCGCTCGGCGGCCGGGGCACGCGCAAGCTGCAGGACATCTTCGTCGACGCGCGCGTGCCCCGCGAGGACAGGGATGCGTGGCCGCTCGTGTTCGCGGGCGACTCGCTCGCGGTCGTACCCGGGATCGCCGTTTCAGCAGAGATGGCGACCCGCGCCGGTGAGCCCTCTTTGCACGTAACGGTCTGGGGTATCCCAGCTAAAGTAGAATCGCTTAACAGCCTTCCAGGAGAGCCGAGTTGACCCGCTTCCCCCGCTCCAGCCTGTTTTATTTCGCACTGGTCGTCGTACTCGGCCTGGTGATCTGGTTCACGTGGCAATCGTTCCAGGGCAACCAGAGCACGACCGACTGGTCGTTCTCCACGTTGATGAACCAGGCTGCAAACGGCAACGTCAAGGAAGTCGACATCAAGGGCACCGACGGGGTGGCCATCGGGGTCGACGGCCGCAGGCACGCCGTCGTGCTGCCCGACTGCGCGAGCGGTGCGGGTTGCGCCTTTGTCGACACTCTTTCCGCGGACAAGACGTCTGACGGCACCTCGGTGAACGTCAAGCTCGAGGCCGCCAACAGCGCGAACTACCTGCTGAGCGTGCTGGTCCCCAACATCATCCTGGTCGTCCTGATCGCGGCCTTCATGTGGTGGGTGCTTCGCCAGACCCAGAGCGGCAACAACCAGGCGATCTCTTTCGGCCGATCGCGCGCGCGCATGATCGCGGGTGACAAACCGGCGATCACGTTCGCGGATGTCGCGGGCGTGGAGGAGGCCAAGCAGGAGCTGGCCGA
>DASWGF010000065.1:0-2396 GCA_036393875.1 Candidatus Dormiibacterota bacterium | reverse complement strand
TCGGCGCCGATGTTGAACAAGCCCGCCCGGAAGGGAAGGGCGACCGCGACCCCGGTCATGATCAGCGGGGTGAAGAAAACGATGGTGGTGGAGATCTGGAGGGCGGTGTTCTCGCCGTTCGCGCACGCGACGCCGAAGCCGCCGCACAGCAGGCCCGTGTAGGCACTGAACGGGTCGCCGCCGGTGGCGGCGACGATCAGCCCGCCGACCAGGAAAGCGAATACGACCGATCCGATCGGAACGGCCATCCCGCCCAGGGCGCGCCGCACTGCGGCGGGCACGACTGGTCGGCGCGGTCCCCCTACGGTGGCCGATGATGCTGCCACTGGCTTTCCTTACGGGATCAAGCGGCCGCCGTCAAAAAAAGGAGGCGGGCGCTTCGAATGCGCCCGCCCCGGTCCATTTACGCCTTTACGCCGGGATGTCAGAAGGCGGCGTCAGGGTGCCCGCCTTGATCTTGGCTTTGACGTTGTCGAGCTCGGTCTGGATGTCGGCCGGCAGAGTGATGTTGTCCAGCGCGTAACCGGCGCCATCGTTGGCGATGTTGAACGTCAACGCTCCAGCCGTGAACTGGCCGTTGACCACATTCTTGATGGCGGTGTAGGTGGCAACGTCCACCTTCTTGAGCGCGCTCGCGATCACAGACGGGTCAGCGTCCTTCTGGTCAGCGTCGACGCCGACGCTGTAGACGCCCGCCTGGCCCGCAGCCTGCAGGACTCCAAGGCCGCATCCGCCGGCGACCTGGAACAGGATGTCTGACTTGGCAGAGATCTGGTTGGCCGCCACGCCCTTGCACTTGGCCGCGTCGCTGAAGTCGTTCGAGTAGCCGACCAGGACTTTGATCGACGGGTCTTCCATGGTCGCGGCCCACTTGTAGCCGGCGATGTAGTGGTTGACCGGCGGAATGCTGATCCCACCAACCGCGCTGATCACGTGTTGGTTCTTTTTCGCCTTGCCGTCCTTCTCGAGCATCCCCGCGATCACGCCCACCATCGCGCCTGCGTCTTGCTCGCTGAAGAAAAGCGACTGGACGTTGGCGTGCTTGAGGTCGTTGCCTTTGGCGTCGGTTCCGGCGCCGTCGATGATCGCGAAGTGGATGTCGGGGAACTGGCCGGACACGGTGCCGACCGCCTCCGCCATCAGGAAGCCGACCCCGATCACCAGGTCGTACTTCAGCGTGGCGAAGTGGGTCAGGTTGGGCACGTAGTCGCCGCCGCTGTGAGACTCGACCACGTCACCCTGGACCTTGAAGTCGGTCTTGGCCTTCTCGAGGCCGACGTCGGCGAGGTGGTTGAAGCTCTTGTCGTTCAGGCCGCCGGTGTCGGTGACCAGGCCGATCTTGTACGTCTTGGCCGCCGGTGCCGGCGACGAACCGCAGGCCGCCAGCAGCATGAGTGCCAGCCCGACCATGCCCAGGAACTTAAGCCGCGAATGACCCATTCTTCCACCCCTTCACTGAACGAACCCTTACCCAAAGAGCGATGGCTCCCGGATCGCGCGATTGTAGCCCAGAGCCGGTTTGAATGTAAGTTAGGCGCGATGCAGCCGCTGGAGGTGATCAGCCGCAAGCGAGATGGCGGTGAGCACCCCCCTGAGGAGATCGAATTCCTGCTCTCGGGCTACCTGCGCGGCGACATCCCCGACTACCAGATGGCGGCCTGGCTCATGGCGGTCTGCATCCGCGGCATGACCCGCGCGGAAACACTGGCGCTCACCCAGGCGATGGTCCGGAGCGGGGAAGTCCTCGACCTGAGCGGGATTCCCGGCACCAAGGTGGACAAGCATTCGACCGGCGGCGTGGGCGACAAGGTCACGCTCATCGGCCCGCCGCTGGCGGCGGCGTGCGGCGTCAAGGTGCCCAAGCTCAGCGGGCGCGCGCTCGCGCACACGGGCGGGACGCTGGACAAGCTGGAATCCGTGCCCGGGCTCACCGTCGACCTCGACCCTGACCGGTTCATCCGCCAGGTGCGCGAGGTGGGGATCGCCGTCGCTGCCCAGTCGCCGCAAATGGTGCCGGCGGACAAGGCCCTGTACGCGCTGCGCGACGTCACCGCGACCGTGCCCTCGGTGCCGCTCATCGCCTCGAGCGTGATGTCCAAGAAGATCGCCGCCGGCGCCGACGCGATCGTGCTCGACGTCAAGTTCGGGCGCGGCGCATTCACGCCCGATGTGGCCGCGGCCGAGGAGCTCGCGACCGAGATGGTGCTGCTGGGTGAAGGGGCGGGCCGGCGCACCGTGGCGCTGGTCACCGCCATGGACAACCCGCTCGGCCGCTCGGTCGGCAATGCGCTGGAGGTGCAGGAGGCGCTCGATGCCCTGGCGGGCAAGGGTGACGAGGAGCTGGTGCAGGTTTCGCTGGTGGTCGCGCGGGAAATGTGCTGGCTGGCCGAGGTTGA
>DASWGF010000064.1:0-4164 GCA_036393875.1 Candidatus Dormiibacterota bacterium | reverse complement strand
GGGCGGGGCAGAGACTTTCAAAACCCTGGTCGAACGCTTCTATGCGCGCGTCGCGACAGATCCTGTTCTACGTCCGATCTATCCCGAAGAGGACCTGTCCTCTGCGACCGAGCGGCTGACCCTGTTCCTCATCCAGTACTGGGGCGGACCCACCACTTACAGCGCCCAACGCGGGCATCCGCGGCTCCGCCTCCGACACCAGCCGTTCGCGATCGGGCAGGCCGAGCGGGATGCCTGGCTCAAGCACATGACCGCGGCGGTGAACTCCCTCGATCTCAGTCCAGAGGTGCGAAAAGCCATGCTCGATTATTTCGAGACGACTTCGACCGCAATGATCAACCGCCCGTCTCGGCCCGAGCCGTCTCTGCCTTAGCCGCTTCAACGCTTGAAGGCGCGCCATTCGATGGCCCTGCCTCCGCAGGCTCGGGCTTGACCAGGTCGACAGGTACGCCCTCCTGCGGTTCCTCGAGCTCCAACGACGGCCCGCGTCCGGATGCCTTCGCGCGACGCAGCGCTGTGCGGAGGCGTGGGATCTCCGCGCGCAGCGGCTCCTCCACCCAGTCGAACGCCACCACTCGCTCGTTGACCTCCCAGAACAAACCGTTCTGCATCACCTCCATGCGGTCTAAAGCCGCATCGACGAAATCGGCGGGAGCGGCCGCGATGCCGTCCACGAGGATGTGGGCGATCTCCCTCGAGTCGGCGGCCATCGCCCAGAAAGTGAGCTTGGCGACTGCCTTGAAGAGACCGTTGAGCCCGATCGGCCGGGCGTTGGGAATGAGCTCGAGCAGGTTGCGGACCAGCAGCACGGCGAGGCGCTTGGTTACCTCGAGGTCACGGGACTGAGCTTCGATCGCGAGGTCGGCCACGTCCTCCGCGGCCGCGCCGAAGATCGCCGGCATGCCCGCCTCATCGAAATGACGGCCGTAGCGGAGCACGTGCGCTGCGGCTTCGACCGACAGGTCCGGTCTCCACTCCAGCGCGCCGATGGCGAAGCGCCGGTACTCGTTCATCGTCGAGGATGCGAACGTCGGCGCGGATTGGTTGAGCGCCGCACGCAGGTAGGTGTTGAAGAACCGCACGCACATCTCGGCCACCTCGTTGTCGCCCGCCTCGATCGCCGCCAGGCCGATGTCGCGAGTGGCCACTGCGATCGCATGGACCGCCTCCTTTCTATGCGCCGGGGTGAGGCCCACGAGATGGACGAAGCTGGAGAGCACCGTGTACTCGACCCATGTGTGCGCGCGGTTGACCTCGGCCACGATCTGGTCGGAATCGCCCGGCAGCTCCGGGTGGCCGACCTGGAACCACTGCGGGCCAAAGCGTCCTTTCACCTTCACGTAGTCCTGCGCCAGGAATTCGCCCAAGACGCCGATGGTGAGCAGGCACACTGGCATGTCGCCCAGCTGCACGGAGCCGAAAGCGATGTCGGTGACCTGGTCGATGGAGGTGAGGAGGTCGTTCCGGCACCGCACGACGTGCTTGCCCGCAACGGCATTGGCCAGATGGCGTCGGGAATGGATCCTGATGCTGTTCACGAGCGTTTCGGCGCGCATGACCGCGAAGATGTAACCGATGTATGGAAAGACGATGGCGAAGTTGATGATCGCCAGCACTTCGGCGGCGGCGACGCTCCAGGTCGGCACGTAATTGGTCTTGATCTCGGCGCGGACCAGGAAGGTGTAGAGAATCGACGACAGCGCGAAGCCGAGGACGACCGCATTCAAAGGGTTCGTGGTGAACAGGCCGATGATGCGCGGCGAGTAGCGCGACGACGTCATCTGGATTCCGAACACGACGACGAGGATGACGATGCTCAAGGTCACGCCCTCGGCGCCGCCGACCAGGCCCAGGGTGCCGGCGGCGGCCGTTGGATCGGGGGCGAGGAAGCCTTCCATAGAGCGCGAATCCAGGAAGCCGAAGACGACGACCATCATCGTCGCGACTGCGATCAGCGCGAATCCTGAGAGCGCAGCGCCAATCCAGCCCGGGGAGGCTTGAAGGTCACTTTTGGTCGTCAACCGAGATGCTTTGGAGGCCACAGGAAGGCAGGTAGGGCGATCCTAAGCCTTTGGACCGCCGCTTCAACCGCTACATTGCCTCTCCAGTTGATCCGTGCCCTCATCTTCGATTTCGACGGCCTCATCCTCGAGACCGAGGAGCCCATCTACCGATCGTGGAAGGAGGTTTACGAGGCGCGCGGAGTGGCGCTGCCCTTCGAGCTGTGGGTGAAGACCGTGGGCTCCTCGAACCAGGCGTTCCATCCCCAGCGCTTCCTGGAGGAGCGAGTTGGCGCTCCGTTGCCGCAGGACGTCATCGACCGCCGGATCGCGCGGCGGCTCGAGCTCGTGCGGGCCGAGGCCCTGCGGCCCGGGGTGGCGGATCTGGCCGTGGCGGCGCGGGCCGCGGGCATGAAGGTAGGGGTCGCCTCGAGCTCGTCCCGGGATTGGGTGAAGGGCCATCTCGAACGGCTCGGCATCGTCGATCTCTTCGACTGCCTGCGAGCCCGTGACGATGTCGAACACGTCAAGCCCGAGCCAGATCTTTACCTGGCGAGCCTCGACTGCCTCAGTGTCGTGGCCGCCGAGGCGGTGGCGATCGAGGACTCGCCGAATGGCATCACGGCGGCCAAGAGCGCCGGGCTGCCCTGCGTGGTTGTGCCCAACTCCATCACCGCCGGCCTCGACTTGAGCCAGGCAGACCTGCGTTTGGCTTCGCTGGCCGAGATCACGCTGCCACAGCTTCTGGACAAATTGGGCCAGCCCCGATAGCAGCTAACCTATGCTCGTGCGAATTGGGATCCTCACCGGAGGTGGAGACGCGCCCGGGCTGAACGCCGCCATCCGGGCGGTGGCGCGGCGTGCGTTTCAGCTCGGCCATTCGGTGAGCGGCGTTCAGAATGGCTGGGCCGGCTGCCTCGAAGGCGGCGTGATCGAGGAGCTCAGGCCGGCCGACGTGCGCGGCATCCTGCCTTTGGGCGGCACGATCCTCGGCACCTCCCGGACGAACCCACTCAAGATGAAGGACGGGGTCGCCACCGCGATTCGCGTGCTGCGACGCAGCGGCATCGACGCGATGGTGCCGATCGGAGGTGACGACACTCTCAGCGTTGCGTCCGCGCTCCACGAAGCCGGTTTTCAAACCGTCGGCGTCCCCAAGACGATCGACAACGACCTCAGCGTGACCGAGTTTTGCATCGGCTTCGACACCGCCGTCGGGGTTGTGACCGAGGCGCTCGACCGGCTTCACACGACCGCTTCGGCTCACCACCGGGTGATGGTGGTCGAGGTGATGGGTCGCGACACCGGGTGGGTCGCCCTTTTCGGTGGCGTGGCGGGCGGCGCCGACCTGATCATCATTCCCGAATTCCCGCTCACGCTCGGCGATGTCGTCAGCCACCTGTACCGGCGCCGCGGCGAAGGCAAGCTCTTCAGCATCATCGTGGTCGCGGAAGGTGCGCACATCCCGGAGCTCGAGCAGGAGGCCGCCAGCCAGGCAGAGACGGATGCGTTCGGCCATGTTCAGCTCGCCAAGCGCGGCATCGGCGATGCGCTGGCGAGGAGGGTCGAGCTCGAAACCGGGTTCGAGACGCGCGTGACGGTGCTCGGCCACCTCCAGCGGGGAGGCTCGCCGACGCCGACGGATCGGATCTGGGCGACCCGACTCGGCGTGCATGCGGTGGAGCTGATCGCCGCCGGCAGGAGTGGCGTGATCCCGATCCGCCGCAATGGCGAGGTGGAGGTCGTTCCGCTCGCCGACGTCATCCGCGAGACGCGGCGCGTCCCCGAGGACCTTTACGCCTTGACCAAGGTGTTCGAGTAAAGGCCTGGCCAGCTCACGCCCCACTCTTCAGTGGGGGACTCCCCCGTCATGCGCCGGGCGTGGCGGAGCCAGCTCCGGGCGCGCCCCCCTGGCCCTCTCCCAGGAGGGAGAGGGGGGTTAAGCTTCGGCTCAGGTCCCGATGCCGTACATCGTGTTGGTCCCCGCCGTCCTTCTCGTGCTGTACGTGGTCGCGTCCTATTACCTGTATCGCCGGGCGTTCGTGCCCGCTAAGCCACGCCCGCTCGATGACTTCACCTTCACTCCATTCGAGTTTCAGGCGGACTACGAGGAAGTCGAGCTGGTCACCGCCGACAGAATCTCCTTTGGCGCCTGGCACTTCCG
>DASWGF010000063.1:0-4793 GCA_036393875.1 Candidatus Dormiibacterota bacterium | reverse complement strand
TTGGAGGCCGAAACCCTGGGACTCCGTACACCATCGTCGTGATCGTCGACGGGCACCCCACCGACATCTACTCAGGCGTCAACGGAGACCAGATGGACTTCGATCCGGTGAACGTCTGGTTCGACGGATCGCGGCTGTGGTTCTCCAATTACGACTCCAAGTACCTGTGGACCTGGACCGCGGCCACCGGGCTGACCCATTATTCGGTGCAGATCCCGGGCGCTCCAGGCGGCTATAGGCACTCGGTGGTGTATTGGATAGCCGGGCCGTGCCTGTGACGGGGCCCTCCCGTGGCTGAAGAGCGCGTCCGCCTACAATGGGGGCCCGTGTCGCTCGGTATCAAGCCGGGCCGCCGCGCCAGAGCTTCGCGCAGGCGCCTGAGCATCGTCCGCACCGCCGCCCTCGCCATCTTCGCCATCGCTCTGTCGGCGATGGCGGGCAGCTTGGCGTACTTTCTTCCCGCGGCCAAGCTGGCCTTCGACGCGACCGGCCAGGTCATCAGCCTCGCGTCGCCGACACCCACGCCGTCGCCGAGCGCGTCGCCATCGCCTTCGCCCAGCCTCCTGCCCCAACCCAAGGACGCATTCACCGTCCTGCTCCTGGGCTCCGACGATGACTCCAAGTTCTTCGCGGACCACGTGCTCACGCAGTCGATGATCCTGGTCCGGGTCGTGCCTTCGACCCACTCCGTGACCATGCTCTCGATTCCACGTGATCTGTATGTGCCGCTCTCCACGGGTGGGTCCGGAAAGATAGACGGCGCTTACTCGTACGGCAGCGCGCAGGCGGCCATCAACACCGTCAGGCAAGACTTCAACGTCCAGATCGACGACTACATCTGGATCGGGCTGCTAGGGCTCATTCATCTGATCGATGCGATCGGCGGCATCGATGTGGTTACGAGCAATCCCGTCATCGACGACTACTACCCGCTCGACATCAATACGGACTATCCGTACGGGTACCAGCGCGTCGCGGTCCTGGGCGGCGCACAGCACCTCGATGGAATCCACGCGATGCAGTACGTGCGCTCGCGTCACAACGACCTTCAGAGCGACATCGGGCGCTCGAAACGGCAGCAGCAGGTCCTGCTCGCCATCCGTAAAAGGGCGAAGCAGCTGTCACCCGCGGACGTGCCCATCATCGCGGCCGCCCTGGGCGGCGAGATCAAGACGAGCATCGGCCTCGATCACATCGCCGCCCTCATTCCGCTCGCGGCCAGCTTCGACAACCCCGACTCGATCACACAGCTGGTCATGCTTCCGCCGCTCTGGCATGGAGGCGGCCCCGGCGGCAGCCTGACCCCGAACTGGGGCGAGATCAATTACTTCGTGCACCAGTACTTCCCATGATCTCGAGGTTCGTGCTCGGCGTGGCCCTCACCGTGCTGATAGTGGTCTCCAGCTTCACCACCTACACGTACCTGGGCGGGCGCCAGTCGAAGGTGGCCGCCCCGGCCCAGAAGCCGACCCTGGCTTTGCCGAAGCCCAACGCGTTCACGCTGCCGGGAACGATGTACCTGAGCCAGAACGGCGCCCTCTACAGCCTCAGCTCCGGGCGGTTCCACCAGCTGACGCCTGAGGATGGCTGGAGCCAGCCTTCGCTCTATCCGGACAACAGCGCCCTGCTCGCGGTCAGACGCACCAACCTTTACTCCGACGTCTACGTGCTCAGCCTTTTCGGCCAGGTCATCAGGCAGGAAACCAACAACACCGCGCCCCTGAGTGACCCCGACACCGGGTCGCGACACTGGTCCTTCTACCCGCGCCTCACCCCTGACCGCAACACCCTCTTCATGAGCTACGACTCGCCCAAGTACGGATACGACGTGCCGTTCTCCATCTGGTCGATGCCGGTCGGAGGCACCATCGCCCAGGGCAAGCTGTGGACCAACTCCAACGATTACACCGGCGGAGACATGCAGCCGGTACCTGTCTCCAACAGCGCGATCATCTACACCAAATACAGCTACGGTCCTGACGGCAACCTGACCGGCCAGCTGTGGCTCACGACTCACCCCTCGTCCACAGGTGCGGAAGGCCGGGCGCTCACGGCGGCGGCCGATCATTGCATCGAGCCCTCGTTCTCGCCTGACGGTCACCAGGTGGCGATGGTCTGCACCTACGGGCTGCAGATTGCGCGCCTGGAGATCGGGAACTGGGATGGCTCGAACATCACGAACCGGCACTACCTGATCATCGACCAGCTGGTCGCCCAGCCCACGTGGGCGCCCGACGGGTCCGGCATCGCGTACCTGGCACCCGGCTCGGGTGACGCTCCCTTCCAGCTCTGGTTCCTTCCCAAGAACGCCTACAACCCGCCGCCACTGCCACCGACCCCGATCCCGACGCCGACCCCGGGCGGCCCGTACCAGGGGCCGCCGCTCCGCCCAACCCCCGCCCCGGCTGTGGCGGTACCCGTCGTCAACCCTATTCAGATCACTACGAACGCAGGATTCGACGCCACGTCGCCATTGGCGTGGGCCGGATAGGCCCGGCGGCAATCAGGCGCAGGCCGGATTCGGCTGGGTGCTCGTGACCAGGACGGGCTCGGCGTTGGCCGCGAGCGCCTCGGCCGGCGTGATGTATCGCTCCGAGATCATCAACGCCAGCACTTCGCTGCGCCTCTGCTCGGCTGCTTCGGGATCGACGGTGGGGTCGTACAGCGACGGGGCCTGGGTCACGCCTGCCAGCAGCGCGTACTGGCCGAGGGTGAGGGTTGGCAGCGGCGCCTGGAAGTACGCGCAGGCGGCGGCGCTGACGCCGCGACGACCGAACCCGGTGGTGATCACGCTCAGGTAGTCGGCCATGATCTCCTGCTTGGTCAGGACACCTTCGACCTTCAGCGCCAGGACGATGTCGACCATCTTGTTGTAGCCCCGGTCGGACCCGTTGAGGTACACCTCCTTGACGAGCTGCTCGGTGATCGTGGATCCGCCCTGGCAGAGGCAGCGATTGGACGCGTCATACGTAAGGGCGCGCGCAAGGCCGATCGAGTCGATCCCGTGGTGCGTGTAGAACCGCTCGTCCTCGGTTGCCACGACCGCCTTTGCGAGCAGGGAAGGGACGTCGCCGGGGCCCAGCAGGACCACCTCGTAGTGCCGGGTGAAATCAATCACCCGAGCCTGGACGTCGGTTGCGGACGGGGTTGAAATCCACAGTGTCGCCAGGTTTGGCCCGAGCACGACGGCGAAAACGAGCAGCGCGATGACAAGTCGCCGCGCCGCCGCCGGCACGTTCAAGCCGCGGACCCCACTCTGTGCTGAACGGCGGTGCCCAAGCGCCCGTTACGGCTGATCGCAGGCTCAGGCGCGGGTTCCGTGGGAGAATGCCGTCGGGGTAAGCGATGACTATTCGATGGAAAGTCGCGCTCGTGGAGGATGACCGCCGCCTGGCACGGGCGGTCTCTGCGGGTCTCGGCGACGAGGGCTACACGGTGCGTTCGGTCGACTCGGCCGACCGCGGCTTGCAGCTCGTCCGCCAGTGGAATCCGGATGTTGTCCTCCTTGACCTGATGCTGCCCGACAACGACGGCCCGGAGCTCTTCCAGGCTTTCCGAGCGGAAACCGACGCCGCCCTGGTCGGGATCAGCGCCAAATCATCGGTGAGCGACCGGATCGCCGGCTTGAAGATGGGCGCCGACGATTATGTCGCGAAGCCTTTCGCGCTCGAAGAGCTGATGGCCCGCGTGGAGGCGGTCATCCGCCGGCACCGAGGCAACGGTGACTCGCGGCTCGCGGTCGGCGATGTGTCCCTCGACCTGAGCGAGGGCACGGCCGAGCGAGGGAACCGAGCGCTGGGCTTGACGGGCATCGAGTTCCGGATCCTTGCGGCGCTGATGCGCAACCGCGGCCGCCTCGTGACCTACGCCCAGCTGGCGGAAGCGGTCTGGGCGCAGGACGCCGGCCCCGAATCGAACTCACTCGAGGTGCACGTGTCGCGCATTCGTCAGAAGCTGGAAGCGGGGGGCGAGCGCCGACTGGTCCACACCGTTCGTGGCATCGGTTACAGGTTCACCGCGGAGGACTGAAATGAAGCTCACCAGGATCCTGCCGGCGGCGGTGGTCGCCACGGCGTTTGCGTTTGCGGGCGCTGCGCCCGCCTCGGCGATGGTGCTCTGGTGCGAGTCCGATCCGCCCATCCAGGTCGTCACACCGGCGGGCGCGAACCTCTTGGTCAACAACATGATCTATGTGCCCCGCTACGAGATGCATCTCGCCACGCACTTCCCCGTTTCGGCGGCGGCTGCGGCGGACGGCCACGGCGGGACGCTCATCACGGTTCACGTCCAGGTCGCTTGGGGGGTTTCGCTGGCGCACGTCGTCTCGTCGGAGAACCGCTACCAGGTCGCATCCCCCGGTGACGGGACCGGAGGTACGGTCGTGACCACCTACCTCGACGTGCCCATAACCTGAGGGCGAGCGTGTCCGGGGGTTTCGGAACGCTGAGCCCACGGCTGCGGGCGGTGATCCTGGGAGTGCCCGCGCTCGGCGTTGTGTTGGCCGCGGCCGTCGCGCGCGGGGGCATCGCCACGGCCGAGCCCTGGCGCTGGGTGCTCGTCCCCGTCTGCCTGGTCGCGATCATCGTGAGCGAGAGATACCCGGTCAAGATCGGGCCCGAGCAGAAGGTCAACCTGGGCGCCCTTCCCATCCTGGTCGCGGCTCTGCTCCTGCCGCCGGCCGTCGGACCGGCCACCGCCGCAGCAGGGGTCGTGGCCGGCAACCTGGTCGTCGGGCGTAAGTGGCGGGAGGCCGCCTTCAACGCCGGCAACGTGCTCGTGGCGAGCTCGCTGGC
>DASWGF010000062.1:0-2705 GCA_036393875.1 Candidatus Dormiibacterota bacterium | reverse complement strand
CGATTCGCGAAGCCGAGCCCAGTCAGCGTAGTGCCCAAGAGCAAGAGTGTGGTCGGTTCCGGGACGGCTCCCAGAGGTTCCAGCTGGCCCCTGATTTCCCCACCCGGGTTGGCCATGGTGTGGATGTTGAAGTAGGTCTGGTCGTTCTCGATTCCTGCGATCAGCGCGGCCTCAGCCTGCGGCAATCCGCCCTGTGCGGTAACAAAGGCCGGGTTGTAGATGAGCGGGTCCGTGAGACTAAAGAGAGGGGAGAGGTAAGTCCCTTGGGTCACTCCCAGCGGAAACCCAGGAAACGCAGGAACCGTGGTGGCGACCCCGGCGTTCGTGCCGAGTGGTGCGCAGCAATGGATGTGCGCCGCCGTGTCGGGCGTCGTCAAGCCGAAAAACCCCGCGATTATCTGTATCGTTTGCGCCGTCGGGTCAAGCACTACCACTGCGGTCCCGGCTCCCGGCGAAGCGACGGGAGGAACCTCGTTTGCACCGCTGAGGATAGTGCCGAAGGGCATCGGTATAGCATACGCGGCAGGTACCGGAAACATCAGCGCCGTCGCGATGGCCAGAGCTGTCACAGGAAGGAACACACGTCTCTTCATCTGCGAGCCCTCCTAAGGTTGGGCGAGATCACACCTGAATCAAATGAGGCGCATTTCCTGTGCCAGTGGCGACCCTCAACAACAGCGGGTAGTTGCAGTGGCCGGTGTATTGTTGGGTGCAACAAACCTGCAAACCAATGCAGAGCAGTTGATAACGAGCCAGCAGTAAAAATGCGTAGCAGAATGCTGATCCCCGTTGCCTTACCCTTTTGCCAGCCGCGCCTCTATCTCCGCCATCCTCTTCTACACCGCCGGATGTGCCACTCTAGCCACTCGCGGCGTGTCCTGCTGATGACGGGAGCATTTTCTAACTCCTGCCGATAGGCCGCGACCTGGCCCAGCAGTTCGTCCCGCCGAACCTGTCAACAAGAATGAGACACGAGGCTCGTGAGTTTACTGTAGCGGGATCGGCTCATTCCTCACGACGGACCGGAAGCGTGAACGTGAACGTCGAGCCTGCGCCGACCTGGCTCTCCACCCAGATCCTTCCGCCGTGGAGCTCGATGAACTTCCGTGAGAGGGCCAGCCCGAGCCCGGTGCCTTCGGCTTTCTTGTCCGCGGCGCCCACTTGGCGAAACTCCTCGAACACCGCGTCCTGATCCGCCGGCGCGATGCCGATGCCGCTGTCCGCGACGGACACCTCTGCCACGTGGTCGTGCAGCCGGGCGCCGACGTCGATCCGTCCCCCTTCGGGCGTGAACTTCAAGGCGTTCGACAAGAGGTTCAAGAGCACCTGCTTCACCTTCCGCTCGTCGCCGCCAATCACCCGGAGCCGCTCGTCGATGGTGCTTCCCAGCGTGATCCCGCGCCGGCTCGCCCGCTCTCGCACCAGGATCAGGGTGTTCTCGATAGCGTTCGGCAGATCGAAGTCCGACCGCTCTAGCAGGCTGCGGAAAAAGTTAGTGGAACTTCGAAATCCATTGATGGCAGGCCATGAGATGACGGGAAGCGGGCCCGCCGCGCGAGGGGACTCAGCCGCCTGGTGGTGGGCCGGTTTCTGGTCAGGTCGCCTGGCATGTCAGGTTCCGGATCCGGACGAGATTGTAGACGGCGGCGGCAAAGGTGAAGATCCAATCCACCCGCCGCTCGCCGCGGTGCCGCGTCTTGCGGAGCAACCCGACGGTCTTGAGCCAGCCGAAGATCTCCTCGACGAGCTTGCGCTTGCGTTGGCTCACCAGATACCCGGGGTGGCGCGTGGTGCGGCCGTCGATCCCACTGGCCCGGTTCGACGTGTTCTGGGCCACGTGCGGCGTCACCTCGAGCGCCCGGAGGGCCTTGACGAACTCGCGCGTGTCATAGCCTTTGTCGGCCCCGAGCGTCACCTGGCGGGGCAGCGCGGTCACCATCTGCACCGCCGCTTCCCACTCGGCCGTACCCGACGCCTGCGTGGCACAGGCGTTGACCACCAGGCCATGGCGATTATCCATGAGCGCGTGGCCCTGGTAGCCGAGCTTGGCCTCCTGGCCGACGCCCTTCCGCACCAGGCGCGCCTCGGGGTCGGTCGTCGAGGCGTGGGTGAGGTTGCTCCGGCGCTCGCCATGGAAGTTCACGGTCGGATTACCCGGATCGTCGGGCGGGCGCGGCGGGCCGTCCTTGCGCGTGAAGCTCTTGACGCTGGCCCAGGCCTCGATGAGGGTACCGTCGACGGTGAAGTGTTCGCCCGAGAGCAACCGCCGCTGCTGCGCCAGCGCCACCACACGTTCCAGGAACGCGGTGGCGACCTCGCCGTCCAGCAGCCGCTGGCGGTGCTTGGTGAACACGGTTGGGTCCCACACCGGCTCGTCCATGTTCAGGCCAACGAACCAGCGGAAGAGCAAGTTGTAGTCGAGCTGCTCCATCAGCTGCCGCTCGCTGCGGATCGTATACAGGATCTGGAGCAACTGGGCCCGCAGCAACTGCTCCGGTGCGATCGACGGCCGGCCGACCCGGGCGTACAGCCCCTCGAAGCGCGGGGACAATTCACGCAGCACGTCGTCCACCAGCCCGCGGATCGCTCGGAGCGGATGGTCGTGAGGCACCCGGGCTTCCGGCGAGATGTAGCTATACATCGCCCCCTGCTGCCGGTCATCGCCACGCATGCGCACCTCCTGCGGAAGGATTACGCGCATCGTA
>DASWGF010000061.1:0-20020 GCA_036393875.1 Candidatus Dormiibacterota bacterium | reverse complement strand
ATTCTTGGACTCGATGATCGAAAACATCCCCAACATGATCTTTGTAAAAGATGCCAACGACCTCCGGTTCATCCGTTTGAATCGCGCAGGCGAGGAACTGCTCGGATTTCCTCGCGAGGAACTGATCGGCAAAAACGACTTTGACTTTTTCCCTGCCGAGCAGGCCGAGCACTTTGTTTCGGGGGATAGAGAGACGCTGCGGAATGGAACTCTAGTCGATATCCCGGAGGAGACGATCCAGACCAACAACAAAGGCGCGCGAATACTGCATACAAAGAAGATTCCGATTCTGGACGCAGCCGGCGAGCCGGCGTTCTTGCTTGGAATCTCCGAAGACATCACCGAGGCCAAGAAGACCCAAGAGGCATTGCTGCAAGCCCAAGAAGAGGCTGAGCGAGCCAATCGGGTGAAGAGTCAGTTCCTCGCCAGCATGAGCCATGAGCTGCGGACCCCGCTCAACGCGATTCTCGGATTCTCCGAGCTGCTCAACGACGATGCGACCGGCCGATTCGACGAAGCGACCCGGCGCCGTTTTCTGGATCAGATCCATAGCAGCGGCGTGCATCTGCTCCAACTCATCAACGACATCCTCGACCTCTCGAAAGTTGAGGCCGGCCAAATGGAGCTGCAGTTGCAAGCAGTTGAGCTCCGAAGGTTGATCGACGAAGCCCGGGCAACCGTTGAACCTCTGGCTCAGGGCAAGGCGATATCGCTGAACGTTGACCCAGGGCCTGAACTGCACCTGATAGCTGACCCGGCGAAGTTGAAGCAGATGCTGTTGAACCTGCTCTCCAACGCCATCAAGTTCACTCCCGATGGCGGACGCATTCAGATCCGTGGGCGCCAGGTCGATTCGTGGGCGGAGATTGCCGTCAGTGACACCGGCATTGGGATTGCTGCCGAAGACCTGGGTCGCCTCTTCACGGAGTTCCAGCAGCTGGACGCGGGCCCAGCACGGCAACAGGAAGGAACCGGACTTGGCCTGGCCCTCACACGACGCTTTGCGGAATTGCATGGCGGCCAGGTCAGCGTGGAAAGCGCCCCTGGAAAGGGAAGTACCTTCACATTGCGTTTGCCGCTCGAGGCAAAAACGCTTCGAGCGCCTGCCAGGCACGAACCGCACTCAGTCACGGCGAGTGACCTGAGCCGGCCGTTGGTGCTCGTGGTAGATGACAATCCGCAAGCAGCCGAAATTCTGGCGCGCACGATGGGCGCCGGCGGATTCCGAATCAAGGTCGCGCACACGGGCACCGAGGCCTTGACCATGGCCCGCGACTTGAAACCGGTGGCGATCACCCTGGACATCCTTCTGCCCGAGGTCGACGGCTGGGAGGTCCTGAACCGGCTCAAAGCCGATGAGGCCACGCGGAACATCCCAGTGATCGTGGTCTCGGTCGTCGACAACCCGGCACTTGGCCAGGCACTAGGCGCGTTTGATTACTTCGTCAAGCCAGTGGACGGGAAGGCATTACTTTCGCGATTGAGTCAGTACACGTTCACGAACAAGGTGAAGAGCGAACCAGTGCGCGTCCTGGTCGTCGATGACGAGCAGGCCAACCTTGATCTACTGGAAGCCCTTCTGAAGCCCGCCGGTTTTGCTGTAATCAGGGCCGGCGGCGGCCAGGAAGGCATCGACTTGGCCAGGTCCCAGATGCCCAACCTGATCTTGCTTGACCTGATCATGCCCGATCTGACTGGATTCGATGTCGTCGAGTCGCTTCGAGCCGAGGAAGCGACGCGGTCGATCCCAATCATGGTCTTGACCGCCAAGGCGCTCACCGAGGATGACAAGAGGGCACTGAACGGTCAGGTGGCTGCCATATTCCAGCGCAACTCGGTCGCCGGGACCGAGCTGATCGCTTGGCTTCGACGCATCGTCGCCCAAAGGCAGACCGTCTGAACCTGATCGCTGATCCGTGGTTCGGCCGTTTTCAGATTTGGCTCCCGTTAGTGGACGCTCGTCGAACTCGGCTGCACCCTCCACGACCTACTGATCCAGGAACATAAACCTGCTCCTCGGTTCAGTCCGGATTGTGGCATCCTTCCCGCAACCGTCCAAGCGACTACATGCCGGCGAGGGAGGGGCATGTCCACGTTTGGGTCGAGCGGCCGGCGAGATAGTGGGGCTCGGCTGGCTGCCGGCCTGGAAGTTCGCCACACCCTCGGGGCCAGGGCTCGCCAGGTGAGCAATGGCAATCTGAAGGCGACTTACCGTTCTGGCTACAACACCAATCCGATTGCCCAGGCTTATGGATTGGCACCGGTCCCATACGCGCACGGCGTAATCGAACGGGTCGACAAGAACAGTGAAGTCTGGCAGTGCGGTCACAATCACGAGTCCCCCGAGAAAGCGATCGAGTGTGCCCGACGGGAGATAAGGAGGCGGCCGCGCAGATGGATCTGGGCAATGCTTTACGGCTTGGTCGCCCTCCTCTTCGCAGCCGGCGCCAATTACGACGTCACTACCGGCTACATTGCCAGCGCCTGGTTCTGGATCGTGCTGTCCGGATTCTTTGGGTTTGCCGGTCTCTACCAGGTTTGGGGAACGTTCGGGCGCCCAACCATTCAGAACCCTCTTGTCGGATGCGTCTTTGCATTTGCTCTGGTCGTCGCCGTTAGCTTCGTGGTCGTTTCGGCGGCGATGACGAACAGTCCGACCACGTTCGCGGTGGTAGCGGTCGCGGCTTTGGGCGCCGCGCCCTACGGCGCGCTCGCAGTCAAGATCGTTGTTTCACCGCCCCGGCGTCGGCTTGTCCGAGTCCCGGTGGCGGCGGGCTCATACCGGGCGCCCTCGCCAAGCGCCACCGGTCAGGCACCCAGGCCGGCTCCTGCGGCCCTGGCTCCGGCTCGCCCGTCGACCGTTTCTCTGGCCCCCCCACCAACTCTGCCCGCTAACTTGCAGCCCAGACCAGATGCGCTCCCCTCCGGGACACTCACATTCCTGATGACCGATGTGGAGGGTTCGAGCGAGCTTTTTGAGCGCCAGAGAGCCGCCATGGAGCAGGCGATGTCCCGCCATGACCGCCTTCTCGCGCGTTTGGTCGAGTCGAACGGAGGCGCGGTTGTAACGCAGCAGGGCGAAGGCGACAGCATGCTCGCCGTGTTTACGACTTCACGCGCGGCGCTCAGCGCCGCGCTCGACTGCCAGCGCGCATTCCGTGAGCCGGATTGGCCCGTTCCGATGAAGGTCAGGATGGGAGTTCTCACCGGCGACGCCCGCGTCGTCAACGGCAACTACCGCGGCCCGGCCATCAATAGATGCGGACGCATACGAAGCGCAGCTCCAGCAGGTCAGGTCTTTGTTGCGCAATCCACTGCGACCATTCCCGACAACCTTCCAGACGGAGCGACTTTTGTGAAGCTGGGCGAACTCAACCTGAAAGGAGTGGAGAGACCTGAGCTCGTGTACCAACTCGTGCATCCGGACCTCGATGATCAATCGCCTCCCGAGGTGTAGCCGGCTGGGGGATGCGGCGCGTAAACGTGACGAGGTCGCGCACGACGGGTTCGCGGCGACCAACTCTCGCGGCTGACCGCCAGGAGGCGATGACCTCCGCAAGCCCTGGTTAGGTCTTATTTGGCTGACCGATCCGTTTTCATCACCAGCAGCGTCTTTATGGTGTCCCAGCGACCGCGAAATGTCTTTTGGGAGAGAACCATGAACGCGACCATCCGAGTAACGAGAGAGGTCCGCAGATCGCGGACAGAAATCCGGCCTAATTCAAACGCTTCCTCGGGGCCCTTGTAGAGCCTGTTGAGGGCGTCGACCTGACCGCTGAAATTGCTCATAGACGTCGGTTCATCGAGATATGCATCGTCCGTCGGCGATTGATCCACATCGATGCTGAAGTTGCACCGGAGGGTGGTTGGCGAGGCCATCACTTCGCGCAGCTTATCGGCCCATTCAACCTTGGCCGATCAAGACTGGAAGGAATCGCGAGGCGGTGACTTATGCTTGCATAGTTCAGTGCGCCTTTACCAATTGCTTTACGTCATCCGCTATTAAGTCGGGCTGTCGATCGTGAACGACGGCATCGTCACGACGTCGCTCCCCGGATTCGACGATCTCCCCGGCGCGATGATCGCCTACGACAATCAGGGCCGAGTTACGCAGGCCAACCACGCTGCGCTCGAGATGCTCGGGCTTGCCTCTGAGCAAGACATCGTCGGTTCCCTGGCGGTCGACGCCGGATGGCATCGCACGGACTCGGCGGGCTGGCCGGATCTCGATAACCTCCATCCGGCTGTCGCAGCGATCCAGACAGGACAGCCTCAGCTCCGGATCGTAAACCGCTGCAACCGTCCCGACGGGTCGGAAGTATGGATCCAGGTTGACGCGATTCCTGTGATGGGCGGCCGCGCGGTCATAGGCGTGCTGGCTACCTTGACTGATATCAGCAAGATCGTGATGGACTCACGACTTCCACGCCCACGCTATGGGGACGACGCGCTCGCCGAGGTCACCGCCCAACTTGCCGCCGCCAGGCTCGATCCCGCAGCCATTCTCCTGGCGGTGACTGGCACCCTGAGCAGGCTTCGGTCAGGGACGTGGGTCGCCTCCCTGATCAACAAAGATCCGCGCACTTCGCGCGTGGTGGCGGCGAACGATGCAGATCCATTGGTCGCCCGCTATATCGAGGACATGCACCTTTCGCCGACCTCGCCGACGTTCACGATGACCACGCAGGTCATCGAAACTGGCGAGCCGGTCCTCATACCAACCGTGCCGTACGACGAGTTTGTCGCGATGCTCAGGGACGACGTCCGCGAATACCTCAGCAAGAACCAGCCGCCGGTGAACAGCCCGGTGAGATATCTGGGCGTGCTGGTGGTGCCTATGAGGGCCAGGGGTGCAACCGTGGGGACGCTTGGCCTCTTCGAGCGGCGCTCGTCGAATCCATTGACGGAAGACGACGTCCGCTGGCTGCAGGTGATCGCGGACCGAGCTGGCCTGGCCGCCGAGAACGCGCAGCTTTACGTTGATGCCGTCAGTCGGCTCGAGCGGCTGTCCGCCCTGCGCAACGTGGGCCTGGCCATCACCGGGAGCCCCGATCTCCGACTGACGCTGCGCGTGATCCTCGACCAGGTTGCGGCCGGGCTGGGGGTGGATGCCGCGGACATTCTCATGCTCGATGAGAAGGACGCGACGCTAGAGCTGGTAGCGAGCACGGGATTCCAATCGACATCGATTCCGGACTACCGCCTGCCCGTCGACGAGGGCCTCCCCGGCCGTGCCATGCTCGGCCAACGCATCGAGACCGTCACAGCGCTAGGGGCCTTCACCCAGTTTCGCCGGCGCTCGCTCTTCGCGCGAGAGGGCTTCCGCTCCTACGGTGCGGTGCCTCTGATCGCCCGTGGAAAGCTGACGGGGGTGCTCGAGGTCTTTCATCGCAGTCAGCTTCAGCCTGACCAGGAGTGGCAGGAGTTCTTCGAGACGCTGGGCAGCGAGGCTGCCATTGCCATCGACAACGCCGGCATGCATGACCGGCTGCAGAGGACCGGATCGCCGACGGCGGCGAAAGCCCCCGCCCCCGACCTGACTAAGCTGGAGAACGAGATCCTTACGCTCCTGGTCGAGGGTGACTCGAACCGGGAAATAGCAGTCAAGGTTCACCTGAGCCCGAACACGATCAAGTCCCACGTCCGTCAGTTGCTGCAAAAGCTGGACGTCGGCAATCGAACCGAGCTGGCGCGCAAGGCCACCCGCGAAGGTTGGTTATAGGCCGATAAGCGATCCCTATACCCGATCGGGTGTGTAATTTCACCCGCTTGGGCTGTTAATTCATCCACCTTGATATTGGGCGGCGGGCAGGGCCAGACGTACGCTCGGCAGGTCGCACACAAGGAGTGGGTGCGACGACCATGGCTGCCCGCCCTGTTTTCAATACCGCGTCGCGGCGACCCTTGCCACCGGCGGCAGAGGAGAGCGCCGTAGCCGCGGGGCCCCGCCCCGAGGCCCTGCTGGCCTTGATCGCGGTCGCGCTCCTCTTGATGATCGGACCGGCGCTCATCGGGGTGCTCTCATTCCTGGATGCGAACCTCATGAGAGGCGACGGAGGGTGGGCCAAGGAGGTGCCCGCCTGGCTCCATCACCTCAGCGACGCACGAATGGTTCTCACTCTTGGCCTGACTGCAATGGTCGCGCCGGCGAAGGAGGACTCGTGACGCTGGCCGACGGATTCAATCTGGGCCAGTACCGGATCGTCGCCTGCATCGGCCGCGGCGGGATGGCGACCGTCTATAGGGCCCGCCAGGCCTCCCTCGATCGCGACGTCGCGATCAAAGTCCTGCCCGATTTCTTTGCCGAGGACGAGGGTTACCGCGAGCGCTTCCAGCAAGAGGCGAAGTCGATCGCGAGGCTCAAGCATCCGAACATCCTCAACGTCTTCGATTTCGGGCAGGAGCGCGGCATCACCTATCTGGTCCTCGAGCTCGTGGAGGGTGGAACTCTCTCGGAGCGCCTCGGCCGCCCGATGGATCTCCAAGAGGCCGTCCGGATCATCCGGCCAATCGCAAGCGCGCTCGATCATGCGCACGCCCAAGGCGTCCTGCATCGCGACATCAAGCCATCGAACATCCTCATCCACCGAGACGGGACTCCTGTGCTCGGCGACTTCGGCCTGGCGAAGATCGCCGGCTCGGTCCGCAGGCTGACGGCCAGCGGCACGGTCCTCGGCACGCCCGAGTACATGTCGCCGGAGTATGGCGCCGGCGAACCTATCGGTCCACCATCTGACCTGTACTCCCTCGCCGTCGTGGCGTACGAGATGCTCACGGGCCGGGTCCCTTTCGAGGCCGATACGCCGGCGGCTGTGCTCCTGTCGCACATCAACAAGGCCGTGCCGCCGACACGCGAGCTCGTCGGAGAGCTTTCGGGCCACGTCGAGGATGCCCTGCGAAAGGCGCTGGCCAAGAACCCGCTCGAGCGCTTCGACAGCGCTACTCAATTCGTCGCCGCCTTGACTCCCGCCGCATGGGTGCACGGGGAGCGGCCCGAGACAATCGCACCGACGCGCCCGCAACAAAACGCGAAAACGGCATCGCGGTCGCTGCCGACCGTGCTCGTGGTCGACGATAGCGCCGCCAACCGCGAGCTGATCGAGGCCTGCCTTGCCGGCATCGACTGCAGGGTCCGGCTCGCGGGCGATGGCCCAAGCGCGCTCGCGGCGATCGAGGCGGCCCCACCTGACCTTGTCCTCCTGGACGTTCAGATGCCCGGGATGGACGGCTATACGGTGTGCAGGCGGCTGAAGGCCAGTTCGACGCTCCGGCTTGTTCCGGTGGTCATGATCACAGCTCTCGACCGCTCAGACGATCGGGTCCAGGCCCTCGAGGCCGGGGCGGACGATTTCATGTCCAAGCCGGTCGAGCGCCTGGAGCTCGTCGCGCGGGTTCGGTCGGCACTGCGTCTGAAGGCGGTATACGACCGGCTGGACAGCGCTGAGCACGTGATCTATAGCCTCGCGGCCGCGGTGGA
This sequence comes from Candidatus Dormiibacterota bacterium, assembly GCA_036393875.1. Classification (GTDB taxonomy): domain Bacteria; phylum Chloroflexota; class Dormibacteria; order Dormibacterales; family Dormibacteraceae; genus UBA10449. Next base: position 12,543 of record DASWGF010000061.1, on the reverse strand, counting down.
GGCCAAGGACTCGTACACGGAGCGCCACACCAATCGTGTCGCAGAGTCGGCGCGGTATCTCGGTGGACGCATGGGCCTCCCCGAAGAGGACCTCGACGCCCTGTATCGCGGCGGGATCATCCATGACATCGGCAAGATCGGCGTGCCGGACGCCGTCCTTCAGAAGCCTGGGCCCCTCGACGCGGACGAGCTCGTGCTGATGCGCGCGCATCCCGAGATTGGAGAAAACATCGTGCGCCCGTTGCGTACCGGCTCTGACCTGCTGCCAATCGTCCGCCATCACCACGAAGCATTCGACGGGCACGGTTACCCGGACGGCTTGCGAGGCACGGGCATCCCGCTCCTGGCGAGGATCGTCGCGGTCTGTGACGCTTTCGACGCGCTGACCAACGACCGCCCTTACAGGCCGCGCCTCTCGGAGCGCGAGGCGCTCGCGATCCTGACTGGTGGAGCCGGCCGGCAATGGGACCCCCAGCTCGTCAGCTTGCTTACGGGCGAGATCCCCGCCCTCCACCGGCTCGGGGCCGCTTAAGGCAGCGCAATGAAAGGCATCGTCGACTTCATGCAGAACGTCGACGCGCTTGCCTTCGTCGTTCTTGGTGTCGCGGTCGGAATCGGCTGGGCGAGGCGCCGGGACCGCTCCCTCGGCTTCCTCGCCCTTGCCATTGTTCTTCTCTCGGCAGTCTCCCTGCTCGGGCGCCTGCCGCAACTGCTGGGGTTCACGCCGCCCCTGATGTCGGAGATCAGCCTCATCGCCTTTGTCGGCTGCGGGTACGCCCTGCTTCGGTATCGCGCATCGCTCATTTCCCTTCCCAGCCGCTGGCATGCCGTTGCGGTCGTGGCCGTGGCGGCTGCCGGCGGCGCATTCATAGTGGCGCGCTACCTGGCGGCAGTGAAAGCGATTCCGGCGGGAGTCGAGGCGGCCGCCGCCGTCGCACTGATATTGGTCTGGTCGGCGATCGTGATCGAACCCATCGTCCGTTTCTGGCTCGTCGCGCGTGGGCTGCCTGCGGTCCAGGCTTGGCGCCTGCGATCGTTGAGCCTCGGCTTTGCGGGCATCGTCGCCATCCTTCTAATTGCGGTCGGAGCCGGGACTGCGGCGTCCAACCAGGCCGTGCAGTTCGCGATCCAGCTGATAGTGCTCGCCATCGTCCCCCTCCTGTACGTCAGTTTCGCGCCGCCCGCGTGGCTGCGCCGCGAGTGGCGGGCGTCTGAAGAGGAGGGCCTGAGAGTCTTCATGCAGGACCTGCTGCTCCTGCACGAGAGCCGGGCCAGCCTCGCCAACCGAGCGCTCGAATGGGCGATGAGGCTGGCCGGCGGTGCGTCGGCGGTGGCCCTGGAAGCGGACGGAGGCCTGCTGGCCTCTCGAGGTCTGGATCCTGACCAGGTGGCGCAGATCAAGCACGCGACGGCGTCGCTCCGTCCGGGCGTGAATCGCGTCGAGCTCGACGGCGCTGACACATCGCTCCTGTTGCTGCAAATCGGCGGCTTGAAAGACGGCGGACGCCTCGCAGTGCTCGCGGGGCCTTTCACACCAGGCTTCGGCACAGACGAGATCAGGCGTGTTCAGCAGTTCATGACCGCCGTGGCCGCGGCGCTGGATCGGGCCCGATTGCTCGAGCAGTTGAAGGAAACAAACGTCGAGCTGCAGGCCGCGAACCGGCACAAGAGTGTCTTCCTTGCGAGCATGAGCCACGAGCTCCGGACCCCGTTGAACGCGATCCTGGGCTTCTCGGAGTTGCTCATCGACGCACCCGACGGGCAGCACACGCCTGCCACCCAGCTGAGATTCCTGCAGCAGATCCACTCGAGCGGGAAGCACCTGCTTGGCCTGATCAACGACATCCTCGACCTCTCCAAGATCGAGGCCGGCCAGATGGAGCTGCGGCTCCAGATGGTGTCGATCTCTGACGTGGCCGACCAGGTGCGTAACACCGTGGAACCGCTGGTATCGCAAAAACGGATCCGCCTCGAGACGGACGTCAATGGCGTGGGCGAAATTGAGGCCGACGCCAGCAAGCTCAAGCAGATGCTCTTGAACCTGGTCTCCAACGCAATCAAGTTCACGCCCGAGGGCGGTTCGGTGTTCATCTCCGGCAAGCGCTTGCCCAGCGCGGCCGAGATCTCGGTCAGGGACACCGGCATCGGCATCGCCCAGTCCGACCAGTCGCGTATCTTCCACGAGTTCCAGCAGGTCGACGCCGGGGTCGACCGCCAGCAACAGGGCACCGGTCTTGGTCTCACCCTGACGCGTCGCTTCGCCAGGCTCCATGGCGGGGACGTGCGTGTCGACAGCGAGCCCGGCAAGGGAAGCGTATTCACAATCCGCATGCCTTTGCGGGCGGTGCCCCTGGGGCGCGTAGTCGAGCCGTTGGACTCTCGGATGCCGACCTCTGGAGCCCATGTGTCCGGCCCGCTGGTATTGGTTGTGGAAGACGATCCGCCTGCCGCCGAACTGCTGGCTCGGCAGCTAGAACGTGCCGGTTTCCGGGCGGAGACCGTTCGCAGTGGCGCGGATGTGATCGACAAGGCCCGCAAGATGAAGCCGGCCGCCATCACCCTTGACATCCTTCTTCCCGACCTCGACGGTTGGGAAGTTCTCAATCGCCTCAAGCACGACGAGTCAACGAGCTCCATCCCGGTGATCGTGATCAGCGTCGTCGACAATCCCGACCTCGGGATTGCGCTCGGCGCCCTCGATTACTTCGTCAAGCCGGTGCCCGCGAACGAGCTCATCACGCGCCTGCGCCGGTTCCACTTCGGCCCCAACGGCGCCCGCGACAAAACGCAGGTTCTGGTCGTCGATGACGAGCGCACCAACCGGGACTGGCTCACGGAGGTGCTGGAGCCGGCCGGCTTCGGCGTGATCCCCGCCGTCGGCGGTCGTGAGGCTATCGAGCTGGCGCGATCCCGGCGCCCTGACCTGGTGTTGCTCGATCTGATGATGCCGGATGTATCGGGCTTCGACGTCGTCGAAGCAATCCGCTCGGACAAGGCGACGGCGAGTACGCCGATCATGGTCCTGACCGCCAAGGATCTCACCGAGGCGGACAAGCGGCAGCTGAACGGCCGTGTGTCGAACATCCTTCAACGAGGCTCGACCGGAGCATCAGACCTCGTGAGCCTGCTCCGCGAGGTGATCGCCCCGAAGGCTCGCGACGCGTGAGCTCGCCCACTCTCGTCCTTGTCGTCGAGGACAACGAGGTCAACCAGCTGCTGACCGCGTCGGTGCTCGAACGCGAAGGCTTCGCCGTCGACCTCGCCCGAACTTCCACCGAAGCGATAGAGCGGATTCGCGCCCACACGCCGGACGTCATCCTCATGGACATCCAGCTTCCCGGACTGGACGGGCTATCGTTCACCCGCAAGCTCAAGGCCGATCCCGCAACAGCGGGAATCACAATCGTCGCCGTGACAGCTCATGCCATGGCCGGCGACCGCGAGCAGACGCTGGCCGCCGGCTGCGCGGGATACATCTCCAAGCCGATCGACACTCGGACCTTCGGCCGCCAGGTCCGCGAGTTCCTTGGCCCCAGAGCAATCGCGTGAGAGCGAACTGACGCTGTGCCTAGTGGGCGACCGTGCTCCCACGAGGTGGCCAGATCAACTCACTATCGGCTGGCAGGCGCTCGGCCATTGGGGGAGCCAGGTCTTCTACAGTCTTGAGGAGACTGGTCAAAGCCGACGACGTGTTGTCTCGGATATAGGCCACTCCATATTCGATAACAGGCGTGGGCGACAACGGACGGTAGTCAAGGCCATCGCTCCGAGCGCGGGCGGCGCGATGTTCCGTCATAAGGGCAACTGCATTGCCCGCCTGCGCAAGCGCAGCGCTCATTTGGTCCGGCGGCTCCTCCCGGACGACATTCGGCGGCTCCCCGATGTACTTGGTGAGCCAACCAAGGCTCGCGGCGGCAAGTGGCGCGTTCACTCCTGACGACGAAACAGCGATCATCGGCTCGCCCCGAAGACATTTGATCGGCACCCGCTCCATCTGCATCAGGGGGTGGGTCGCCGCCATCACCACCACAAGCTCGTGACGGTCCAAGGGACGCATTGCCACACCGCTGTGCTCTCCAATGGCCACGCCTACGAACGCAAAGTCCACTTCCCCGGCAATAAGCCGGTCGATATTTACCTGCGAGTAGCCCGACGTCATCTCGAGCTTGATCGCCGGATGGCGGCGGCGGAACTCTGCAATTATGTTCGCCGGCAGACCGGCATCCCATAAGGTCAGATAGGCGATGCGCAAGCGACCGAGAATGCCGGACGCGTAATCACTCAGTGCCAGCAACGCTCGATCCTCGGCTTGCACCAAACCCCTGGCGTGCTCGATGAAAGCCTCCCCTGCCGGCGTCAGGCGCACCTCGCGCGCGTTTCGCTTGAGAAGTTGAACCCCCACCTCACGTTCCAGCACCTGGATCCGCTGCGTTAGTGCCGGTTGGGTAAGTCTGAGACTCACAGCCGCGCGGCCGTAATGGCCATATTCGGCGATGGCCACAAATGCCCTCAGATGGCGCAGCTCCACGGTCCCGAGCCCTAGAAGGGATCCGACCTAACGCACGAGGGCCAATTCATGACTTGCACCATCGTAATGGGTGACCATCCGGCGCTCGTGGGAGGCGCATCGTCGACTTCAGGTCCGACGTGAGGATCACGGATTCGCATTGCAAGATCACCCTTGCTCATCGATGGCGACTGGGGAGATGGCAGCGGGTACTGTATGGCAAGACCTCATGCCTCAATTGCATGCCCGCGTCCTCAGCCCAGATATACAAACACGCGGCTACAGCTCGAGTCACAGGCCAAACGCGGGCTCGTTTACCCCAGGGGGCTGCCGAAGCGCTCCGCCGACACCACCTGATCGAACGGGTTGCGGTTTTTCTTGCCGATCACCTTTCGTTTTGGATAACCGAACGGGATGACTGCCAGAACGTCGTACGTGTCGGGCAACCCGAACTCCTGTCGCACGTTCTCCAGACCCGTGAAACCAGTCCAGTTTGAGCCGACGCCGTCGCCCCAAGCCACCAGCATCATCGACTGGATGGCGCGGCTCGCGTCGGAGACTCCCGACTTGCTGCCTTTCTCATAAGCGACGATGACCGCTGCGGCGGCGTTCGATGTGTACGGACCCGTCCTGACTAGCGACCCGAGCTTGCGGAGTGCCTCGCGCTTGCGGACCAGCACGAAGTGCCAGGGCTGGCGGTTCGCTGCGCTCGCCGTGAGGTGAGCAGCTTCGACGATCCGTCTGATCGCTTCCTCCGGCACCTCCTTGTCCTGATACTCACGTACCGCCATGATCGTGCGCGCCGCTTCGAAAACCTGGTTCGGCATGCGCCCATTGTCTTAGGTTTACGGCCCGAGGCGGAGCCCCTGCCCAAGGTACGAGTACGCCAGCGATCAGGCGCATACCATGTGGAAAGATGGGCGAGCGATACGAATTTACTGACGTGTGGACCATTTCAGCGGGGATCGACGTCGCGTGGAGGATGGTTGATGACGTCGCCAGTTGGCCCAAATGGTGGCCAGACTATCGCTTCACAGAGATCGTTTCCGATGTAAGACATGGGATAGGCACGCGATGGCATGTAAAGGTGAAGTCAGACCTTCCCTACACACTCGACTTCAACTTCACCGTCCTGTCTCACGAACCGCCCCGGTACGTTCGCACCCGCGTCGAAGGTTTTTTTGAAGGCGAAATCGACTGGCGCCTGGAGCAACTGCCTGGGGGCATGACCCGTATGACGCTGCATGAACAAACCGAAACCAGGTGGGCGCTGATCAACGCCACCGCAAAGCTTGGTGGTCGACGCCTTCTGGAGCGCAACCACAAGGCGGCGATGCGCCGCGGCGAATTGGGCATGGAAGCTGCCCTCGCGAGAGGCTATCTGGCACCAGACCTCGACGCAACTGCTGGACCGGATCGAATTCCGGCTGCTGAGTAGAGCGAGGTCGCACGCGGGTTGCGGTGTCGAATGCTCGGCGCGATCAGGTGAGAATGCCGGTCGATTGGCCGACCTCGATCAGGTGGCCGTCGGGGTCTCGGATATACGCGCGGATCTCGCGTCCATGGTCCTTCGGCTCAGTGAGGAACGCTGCGCCCTTCGCCGACCATTCCTTGTAGGCCTTGGCAATGTCGGCGACGCGAATGTTGAGGAACGCGCTTGTGCGGTTGGGGTCGGGTGGCGTAGTGAGAGTGACGGTGGGCTTGTCGTCAGTAGGACCGCCCCCGACATTCAGGATCAGCCACGTGTTCGCAACCTTCATGATGACCGGGTCGCGCTCGATGAGAACCTGACCGTCGAACAGCGATCGATAGAACTCACGGGACCGGTCCTGGTCGGAAACCACCAGAAAGTGCGTAATTACGAAACCGTCGCTCGGCGCGGGAAAGTCCTCTGGGTTCATATAACAACCTCCACTTTTTCGTTCGTGAGCCGGCGTTCCGACCACGTTCATCTAGCGCGGGACATTGGGCGCCAAGCCGATTATGCCCCCACCTGTGTGGGTTACGAGTGGAAGGATTCCTGAGGAGTCTCGCCTACGGCGACGGATTACCGAGCGGCCGCCTAAGCCACCCACGTTTGGGGGAGGCCGACACCTCCTACGCAGCCGGCGGCGGTCCAAGGGGCGGCGTTGACGGCACCACGGTTCTCCCGGAGCGACCCTCCTTTTGACCGGGCCGCGCCAGGCTTCTGCCGAGGACGAGCAGCGCACCGCCAAACGCCGCCATGCCCACTCCCAAACCCAAATGCTGACTTGCGGCCAGGCTCCCCAACTCCGGCACGCGAAAAGTTTGAACCAGGAAGGCAGTCGCCGCTAGAACCCCGACGACTCCGGAAAGTGCCCGCCACAAGCCTAGGCGTGGAAGGAGGGTGCCAACGATCCCGATCAATCCGGCCGCAGCCACGACCAGACCCACACTCAGATAGCCATCCACCCTAAGCAGCCCGGCTGTGTCACCGGTAGCCAGAAAACCAAGCGCGATCTGAAGAGCGGTGGCGTGCACAGGTGTGCCGAAGAAGTCGAAGTGAACCCAATCGACTGCGGAGGAGGCTAGTAGCAAGAGCCCACCCAACACCGACACGAGCAGTTTCATTCAGGCGCGCACCTTACCTGGCACACGAGATGAGGCGACGGAACGCACGCACCTAGACCACCAGACGCCAGTACGCTCATCTTGGTAGAACAGCGTGTATCGAGATCCACAACTCTCCTCAAGGCATCTCGCTCGAGCCGGGGTGATTGCAAACACAGCTGTGGACAACGCCGAATGAGAATCCTCAGAGTACTTCTGGGTTTTGCCCTGGCCGTCGGGCTGGTATGGCTGCAGCCTCCATCGGTGGCACGGGCCAAAGACCTGACATGCGACCACAGCCTACCCGGTGGTTGGACCAATTCCACCGTTTATTCCGGTCGCTGGAATTTGGGCGTCGGCAATCCCTACTACAACGACAGGTGGGTCTGCAGCTATTTCGGCCCGAGCGATGCACTTGTTGAGGTCGACGCGATCTGGGATACGTCGGATGCGACGCAAGCTGGCGCCGCTCTGTGCGCCCTCGCAGTGCACGGCGCCACTCCTGCTCCCGGACAGGCTTACCTCTTCAGCAAGACTCGAGCTGCGGCAGCCATCTATGGTCCAGTGAGTCCAGGTCCTGGAGTCTCGGATGCCACGGTGGCGGGCTTGCAGAAGGCGGCGGCAAACCTGCTCGGGCAGGCGGAGCCCTTGGCCATACCATGCCCGCGGACCGGCCCGGCACCGATCACGTGCACGGTACAGGGCACCGTAACCGACGCCTTCGCCGAACCGGTTGTGGGAGCTCTGGTTGAGCTGGACTGGGGGCAAAACCACAAGGCTGGTCAGGTCTTCACCGGGCCCGGCGGCACCTTCACGCTGCCGCCGCCCAACGACAAGGACTTCGACGCAGCCCGGGACGACCTATCGATCAAGTTGACGCTCCTCGAACAGCACGGCACTGTAATTCGGTTCCAGCTGCTGTACCACGGATCAGCGGCTAAGGTGCAGACGCTTCCATTCAAGCTCAAGGATGGATGCGCTCAACAGCTGCGGCTAAACTCCCAAGCCAAAGGTTTATTCCTCAGCAACCCGGCGAGAGCGGCGGATCTGGCCCAGGACGGACTGATTTTCGTGCGCACGCAGCAGGCTCTCGACTTTGCTCAGCGGATGGGGGTTGCCTTTACCAAGAACCTCCCTCTCCCGATCTTTACGTTCTGCACTGGCTCGGACGATCCGTTGCAGCTCTGCGCAACACAGTCGCAATCGTTTTACCTGGGCAACTATCCGAACCAGGCGCCCCATCATCCCTACCTGGCCCTGCTGCCCAAGGACAGCATAGTCACGGAATCCGATCCGAACGACAGCCTGTATCACGAACTAGGGCATGCGGTGATGGATCAGGCTTTCGGGTCGCTTCCACAAACACCCAATTCCATTCCACACGGCGGCTTCCTGAACCACACTTCGACCGATTCGTGGGTGGAGGGCTTCGCCGACTGGTTCGCCATCATGGTCAACAAGTACGTAGAGAAAGTTGGGGTAGCGGAGCGCCTCGTGCTGAGTTCGAGCACGATCGATGTCAAGAGCATCCACCAGGCGACTGATCCTTACATGGAGGAGTTCGCGGTGGCCGGCGTGCTCCTGGATCTCGAGGATGGACCACAGGACTACCCGCTCGGTCGGCCGTTGCCCATCTCTGACCTGGCTGTGGTGAGGATCGTACAGCCCGGCGGTAAGGCAGGTTACGTCGTTGGCACCATACCCACTATCGAGGGCGCCGTCGGTTCGATCGAGGTTAGGGTCAGGTTCCAAGATTCGCAGGGTCGGGATCTCGGGGCGGCGGGCGCTTGGGTTAGCTCAGCCGCGTCCGACGCCGGGCAGCGCTATTTTCTGCTGCCGATACCCGCCGGTCTGCACCCTGCCCGGGCTACCATCGAGGAGATCAGAGGACGCTCATCGCAGCGCGCTGACACCGACGGGCTCAACGTCGGCTTTGGTTCCCTGATGGCGGCCATCCTCGACTATCCCGCAACAGCGGCGGGCGGCCATCGGGCTCCAGGAGATCCGAGTTGGAGTGCTGCCGGTTATGTCCTCAATATGAGCGAGCTGTACAGCGCTCTCAAGCACGCCTTCGGCGGACGGGATGTCCGACCCGACGGCACCGACAGCGTTGATCGCGTCTTCATCGTGCACGGCTTCTTCGCCGATCTCGATGGGAATCAGGCCTGGCGCCCAGGCGAGGCAGTGGGTTCCACCGACTTCGTCACCGGGGGGAAAACCATAGCTCGGCCGAGCCCCGGCAATCCACCGATCTTGTTCGCGCAGGTGCCCGGCGCAGCCGACGCGCAGGCGATCGTTTTCGTGCACTACGTCGGCACCGCGGGCGGCGACGATTACAGCTATCAGGCTCAGCCCGATCAAGGCGGCTGGTTGGCCCTCGCAGTGCCCAAGGAAAAGGCGCAGGTGACCGTGATGCTGGTCCCGCCGATTGGATCTCCTCGGATCACGCAGACTGTCGACAGCGCCGCCTTCTGGGCCGTCGCCGAGCACGCCAAGGGGCCCTTTCTCAAGCTCCAGGCGGTCCCACAGAGCGGGCCGTCCGACCCCGCGTCGGTTCTCGTCGGGGTGCTTTCCCTCGCGCTCTGGGCTGGAGCCCTTGTCCTTCTGCTACGAGTTCCGCTGCTGAGGCTGGTGCCAGCCCGCCGGCCCCCGCACGTGCCCGCACCCTTGCCGCCCTCGCTCGGCAGCTGATTCGCCGCCCAGGTCAGGGCCGCGGCCGGAAATACGGCAGCCGGGGCTCGCCCGTGAGTTTGACCTCAACCGGCATCGCCACCCGAACCGCGGCAGGTTCCACGTCGACGAGCCGGGTGAGCATTCGCACACCCTCCTCGAGCTCCACAAGCGCGACCACGTACGGCGCCTCAGCCTGGAACTCGGCCGGTGCTCGGTGAACCACGGTGAACGAATAGACCGCGCCTCTACCGCTGACGGTTACCCATTTCAGGTCGACGCCCCCGCAATGGTGGCTAGCATTGCAGGGCCTCGATGAGCGCCCTTTACCCGGAGATCGACCCTTACGAATATGGAATGCTCGACGTGGGCGACGGCAACCTCGTTTACTGGGAGGTCTGTGGCAGCCCGGCGGGAAAGCCGGCCGTCATGTTCCATGGCGGACCCGGCTCGGGTTGTGTCCCAGGCTGGCGGCGCTACTTCAACCCCGCCGCGTATCGTGTCGTGTTGTTCGACCAGCGTGGCTGCGGCCGAAGCACTCCCCACGCCAGCGATCCTGCAGTCGAACTCGGCACGAATACCACCGAACACCTGATTTCGGACATCGAGCAGCTTCGAGAAAAGCTTGGGATCGCGCGCTGGCTGGTCGTCGGTGGGTCATGGGGCTCAACACTTGCGCTGGCCTACGCGGAGCGCTATCCCGAGCGCGTCTCCGAGATGGTCCTCTTCAGCGTCGTAACGACGTCACGTCGTGAGGTGCATTGGGTGACTCGAGATGTGGGTCGGTACTTCCCAGAGAATTGGGCGCAGTTCCAAAGCGGCGTGCCTGTCACGGATCGTGATGGCGATCTGGCCGGAGCTTACTACCGCCTGCTGCACGATCCCGATCCGGCCGTGCGCGAGAAGGCCGCTCGTGACTGGTGCCTCTGGGAAGACGCCCATGTGGCCGTGGGTTCCGATCATCGGCCCGACCTGCGGTTCGAGGAGCCTAGCTTCCGAATGGCATTCGCCCGACTCGTCACACATTATTGGTTTCACGCGGCCTTCCTCGAGGACGGCGCCCTCCTGAGGAACGCCCGCCGGCTGGCCGGGATTCCAGGAGTCCTTGTCCACGGCCGGATGGATATCAGCTCGCCGCTTGACGTCCCGTGGCAGCTGAGCCAAGCGTGGCCCGGTAGCCGGCTGATCGTGATCGAGCATGCCGGGCACGGCGCCGGCCAGCCTGGCATGCGGGAGGCAGTGGTCGCCGCGATCGACAGCTTCGCCGGGCGCGTGTGACGCCGGCCAAAACAAAAAGGCTCTAAACCGGCACGGGTTGTCGGCGACTAGGCCTATGATCGCCTCCGAGCGGTGCGCCAAATGCCACCAACAGACCACTCCGAACAGCCAGGGAACGGGCGCGCGCAACTCGGTTTCGCGATTGGTCGGCGAGCTGAGGAGGTCTACCAACGGACCATCGCCCTTTTGTATCGGAAGGGCCAGGCCGGCGCCGTCAGTGACGCGTACCTGGACTACCGCTGGGGCCGAAGCGTTATTGGCACACTGCTCATCGCGCGTTGGCTGGTTAGCGGCATTGCCGCCGACAAAGGTGAGATCGAATGGATCTCCAAGAGCGGCAGTGCTGCGGCACGCGAAGGCGTTCCCCTCGTCGAAACGACTCGCGGACACATGCACTGGCGCGACGTCCTTATCCAGGTCGTGCAGGAAGAGGCGGGGCGGTTAGGTACGCCGCCTGATGTCATTGAAGGAGTCATCAACACCATTCAGGCCAATGCCGATGCAAGCCTAGTCCGCATCGCAAACGCTTATGACACGCAGCTGCGCGAAACGAACGCTGAGCTTTCACGAGCAAGTCAATTCAAGTCTGAGTTCCTCGCCAAGATGAGCCATCAGCTCCGGACCCCGTTGACCGCAATCATCGGCTTTTGCGAAGTGCTGTCACAAGGCATGGACGGTGACCTCAGTCACGATCAAGCTCAAGACATCGGCGAGATCCTCAAAAGCGGACTTGTCCTCCTCGAGCTCGTCAACGAAATACTTGATCTATCCAAGATTGAGGCCGGCCAGGTCGAAATCGTCCTCCAGGAAGTCGACCTGCCCTCAGTTGTTGACCAAGTAATCAGCTCAATGCAACAGATTGCGGAACAGAAAGCATTGAGGCTGAGCTGCGAGCTGTCATCTGAAGCTCGAAGTGTGATGGGCGATCCGGTTCGCGTTCGTGAGATTTTGACAAACCTTGTTTCGAACGCGATCAAGTTCACGCCAGCCGGTTCAGTAGCGATTCGGAGCATGCCCGCAGGCGCAATGGCCGAAATCTCGGTGCTCGACACGGGTATAGGCATCGAGCCAGTCGCTCATAGGCGGATCTTCGAGGAGTTCCGACAGGCCAATGACAAAATCGCTCGAACTTACGGCGGCACTGGCCTTGGCCTGTCGATCGCGCGCAGGCTGGTCGAGCTCCAAGGTGGACAGATGGGCCTGGAGTCCGAGCCCGGTAAAGGCTCTCGCTTTTGGTTCAGGTTACCGATCCACCAGCGCACCGCTTCACTACCCGCGGCATGATCCGTACAGCGGCGGACCGCATGGCCCTGATGAAGGCAATCAAGGTTGCTTTGAAACAACAGCTCTGGGCCGAAACGCGTTCGAAGCCCACTTTCGGCCGTTATCTCTCACTCTTCGTTCTCAATCCAGAGCCCATGTGGGTTTACGACATTTCCACGCTCCAGATACTCGACGTAAACGCGGCAGCGATACAGCGGTATGGATACTCAGGGGCTGAATTCCTAGCTTTGACA
>DASWGF010000060.1:0-3924 GCA_036393875.1 Candidatus Dormiibacterota bacterium | reverse complement strand
ACCAGCGTGATCTACTGGATCATGGGGTACTTCTTCGTGAGGTACGGCCTGTTGGGTGGGCAAATCGCTTCCACCGATTTCTGGATTGGCACGCTACTCGGTGTGCTGACCGTCGGGGCTTTCCTCACCTTCGTCCCGACTTTAGTCATACCGAAGCTCATCCGCTCCCGGATGCAGCGAGCGACCCCGTAGAGGCATGCGAGCGCCTGGTGTCACGGAGCGGTTAAGCGGATGGCTGCGCCCGTAATCCTGAAGTGGTCCGCGTTATGGGAACTACGGCCCTCCGCGTAGGAGTCGAATGGGTACGACAGACGATCGGGAGTCAATCTCCGAGCCCCTGGAGGTCACAGCTGTGTCACGCATTCACGGAACCAGGCGGATACACGAGGTCACTGGAGGACACGAAGAAGATCGAATTCGAGTACAGGAGGAACCGCGCGGACACCACAGGACACGAGAGGGCACGGCATTCGCGCCTGTTCGGGACCGTGAGGCCCCGGGTTCAAATCCCGGGCCCCCGACCAATCGTCTGGTCGCTGCGAGACCGGATCTTGGGCCTATTTCCGAGCTTGACCGCTACATCTTGGGACCTGCCGCCGGTTGTTCCACATGACCCAGCCGGGATTTGAACCGCGATCATCGGTCCGCGCCGAAGGAACCCCTCGGACGGCGGGTCGATTCGAGCCTGCGGCCAGGCTCTTCCAAGCGCTCGCCGAGGCGCCCCTACGCGCGCGTAGAGCGAAACGCTCTTATTTTGCTGGTGCGCGGATCGTCCATCAGTTGCTTGTACTCGGACGATTCAACAGCGATTAGCGCGACTTTGCCTTCGCCGTTGTTATGAAAGCCCCAGCCGTAGCGCTTAGTCAAAGCCGACACCCGAAGGTGTGGATGGCCCTTACTCAAGAACTTCTTGCGTTCTTTGGGCCAGATAGCCTTGGGGATGTCATGTAGGACGGCGTACGTCTCAAACGCAACGTCTTCTTCCGTGTACTTATACGGATGCTTGACGAGCATCTCGTACTCAACCACCGCCTTCGTCTTCTTGCCACCTCTTGCCTGCGGCGCTTGACCTTCCGTCGCCGGACAGTCATCGGCGACCTCAATCAATGTGTCGTAGTAGTTCATGACCTCTTCAAGCTCGTCCAAGCCGCAGCATCATCCTGATCTGTTCACTTCGCGGCTAGCCGTCCAGACTTCCTGTGGCCAAGTTGACGATCGTTCCGGTCATCCTGTCGGCGCGGCCCGACCGTTCATTAGGCGTCCCGAACGGGCTCGTATATGAGGAGGGCCAGGTCGTCGACGGTCCTGGTGCTGACGAGGCGCATGGGTATCTTGTCGCTGGTTTCGCCGAAAAGGCGCTCTCCGGCCCCGAGCACGACCGGGTAGATCATCAGGCGTAGCTCATCGACCAGGTCGTGCTCCATCAGCGTGTGCCAGAGCTGGAAGCTAGCCGCGACGACGATTTCCCCGTCTATCTCCTCCTTCAGCTTGGAGGCGTCGTCTATCACGTCTCCTTTTAGTACTGTCGTGTTGTTCCAGACGGGAGCTTCGAGCGTCGACGACACGACGTACTTGGGCATGCTGTTCAACCGTTCCGCCAACGGGCCATTTCGGGATGGCCACCGGGCGGCCAAGAACTCGTAGCTCCGCCGACCCAACAGAAAGGCCTCGGCGCCCAGCGCCTCGTCGAGTAGCACTCTGGCCGCCTCTTCGCGACCCTGGCTGCCAATGCGACCAAGCCAGCCGCCGAGCCTGAAACCCTCGACGCCGGCCGGGTCCTGTATGACTCCGTCGAGCGAGACGTTCTCGCTGATGACGATCCTTCCCATTTCCGTACTCCTTCCGGTTGGTCTTGCTGGGTACTCGGTTATCGCGTTAGCGACGGGCTGTTCTGGCATCCCGACACCTTCCTCACACTCTCCCTTCCAAGCCCACCTCGATGTCATTACGAGGTTCGCCTGGAGCTCGATGGCGTCGAGGTGTGACTCGGCGCGAGTGCGGATCGGAACGTTGACGGCCCTCGGGATGCCATAGCCTAGCCCGCCGCTGCCCGCACTCGGCTTCTGCCGCCTGACGCGCCGGTGGCTGCTTCATCCCCCTAATCAGCACGGTGGTCAGGGCTGTGAAGACGAGGAAGGCGATCGGCACGATGAGCGTGCCCTTTATGGCGTCGATGAAGGCGATCGTGAAGACATCGTGCGCGAGCAGTGAGATCTGCTGCGCCGCCGCCGGCGGCAGGCCCGAGGGCAGGGTGGCGCCGTTCTGGCCGGTTCCAATTTCGAAACCGTTCGAGGCCACCGAGCTGAACGCGGCGATGAACCTTTCTCGGAACGTCGCCGGCAGTGACGAGGACTGCGCGACCGCCTGGTCGCGAAGCGCGGTGCCAAGCTGGTTCTGAAGAATCGCGCCGACGACGGCGCTGCCGATGGCGGCGCCGAGCTGGCGGGTGGTGTTGAGCACGCCCGAGGCTGCGCCGGCCATCCGCGGTGAGATGTTCCGCATGGCGACCGTGGTCATGGGTGCGAAGGTCATACCCATGCCCGCGCCCGCGATGATCGCCGGGACCAGGAAGTTGATCCAGGTCGAGTCCGGGCCGGCGACGTAGGTGAGGCCCGCGGTGCCGATCGCGAACACCGAGATGCCGGCCATCAGGATGTATTTGCCGCCGATGCGATCGGCGAGGCGGCCGGCGAAAGGCGCGGTGAGCATCGAGGTCAAAGACGCCGGTGCCAGCGTCAACCCGGCCTGGAACGCGCTGAAGCCGCGGACGGACTGGAGGTAGATCGTGATCGGAAGGAATAGGCTCAGCATGCCGAAGCTGATCGCGGCGGCGATCCAGTTGGCGACCGCAAAGTTGCGGTCTTCGAAGAGCGACAACGGGACGAGCGGCTCGACCTGGAACCGCTCCCAGACGACGAACAGCACGACGAGGAACCCTCCCGCGCCGATGACTTCGGGGATGGTGATCGCGTACGAGCCGATCTGGCCCCAGTCGTAGCGCTGGCCTTCGATGAGGCCAAAGACCACTGCGAAGAGACCGCTCGTGGCGAGGATCACGCCGACGATGTCCCAGCCGTGGTGGCGTCCGGGCCGCAGGTCCGGGATGATTGCAAAGGTGGTGATCAGCGCGCCGATCCCGATCGGGACGTTGATGAAGAAGATCCAGCGCCAGTCGATGTACGTGATGATCGCGCCGCCCAGGGTCGGACCCGTGATGGTGGCCAGCCCAGCCACGGCGCCCCAGATGCCGAAAGCGGCGCCGCGCCGCTCAGGCGGAAAGAGGGAAGCGATGATCGCCAGTGTCTGTGGGGTGAGCAGCGCGCCGCCGACGCCCTGCAGGATGCGCGCCAGGATCAGCTCGGTCGAGGTCTGCGAGAGACCACACAGCGCTGAGGCCACCGTGAACACGAACAGGCCGAGCGCGAAGAGGTTGCGCTGACCGAACAAGTCGCCCAGGCGGCCGGCGGTGATTAGGAGCACCGCATACACGAGGATGTATGCGTTCAGGACCCACAGGATCTGGTCCAGGGTGGTGCTGAGACCGGCGCTCATCGCTGGAATGGCCACGTTGACGATCGTGGTGTCCAGCAGAATCATGAAGAAGCCCGTGGTCAGGACCATTAGCACGAGCCAGGGGTTAGGCCGCGCTTGAGCCACGTTCCTCCTCAATGCCTCACGATCGGTGTCATTTTCATTTGAGCGGGTTGGTTGTCCGTGCCTGCATTGCTTGCCTCTTTGTCACATTGATCAGATTCGAGGTGTCTCACCTGTATGACACTTCGCGGCGGAGGAATGTGACCGATGATCGAGTCCGACTGGTGGCGATCACGTTGGAGCCGCAACGGGAAGGACCTCCGCCGATTTTTCCCCTGAGATGGTCGACCTCGCAACACGCCTTCCACGAGAAATGGGCTGGACGGTTAG
>DASWGF010000059.1:0-3369 GCA_036393875.1 Candidatus Dormiibacterota bacterium | reverse complement strand
CACGCCGATGTTGAAGTTGATGTTCTTCAAGATCGCGTACCGGTCGATCGCAAGCGCGACCGCCTTCCGCTTGGCCGGATCGTTGAACGGCGCCGCTCCTGTGTTGAGCTCGAACCCATTGAACCCGAGCGCAGGCGTACTACGGTAGATGAAGCCGGAGTCTGCCTTGATCCCGGCGACGTCCTTGGCGGCGATAGTCCGGGCGATGTCGATGTCGCCGGTCTTGAGGGCGGCGAGAATGGCGTTGACGTCGGGTATGGCCCGGTAGGTCAGCCCATCCAGGTAGGGAAGTCCACTCTTCCAATAGCCGGGATTCTTGGTCAAGTTCAGATGGTCGTTGCGCTTCCACTCGACGAATTGGAAGGGCCCGCTGCCGGCGTTCATCGGTGCCAAAGAGAAGCCCTGACCGCCCTTCTGAACCGCAGCCATCGACAGCATCATCCCGGCGCGGTCGACCAGCGTCGCCAGCAAGGTGGCATCGGGTTTCTTGAGGTGGAACGTGACATGAATGTCGTCGACCACCTCGACGCTGCTGACACTGCCGAGATCGGACTTCCGCCGCGAGTTCGCGGTGGTCTTGTAACGGGTGATGTTGTCTTTGACCGACTGGCCGTTGAAGGGCGTCCCGTCCTGGTATTTGACGCCCGACTGGAGCGTGAACTTGTAGTTCATGGGGTCGGAGGTATCCCACGATTTCACCAACCCAGGTTTGATCGACAGGCTGGGATCGATGGTGAAGAGCGAGTCATACATGTTGTAGAAGACCTCCCGCTCCACCAGCAGGGAGGAGTCGAGCGGATCAAGGGTGCGCAGCTCGCTCTCGAGCGCGATGGTGGCGGTGCCGCCGTGTTTGGGTGTTGCCGACTGGTTGTTGCCCCCACCCCCGGACCCGCAAGCGATGACCATGAAGACGCACGCGACCGCAAGACCGACTCGTCTCATCTCCACACTCCTGAACGACACGGACTCCCACGCGGCGACCAAATAATTAGGCATTGGCGCCCCACCGGTGTCAACAGTGAGATCGACTAAGCCCGCCCAAAAGAGCGCCGGTCACACTAGTCGCCTTGCGCACACGTTTCACCGACCTGGTCGGCTGCCGGCTGCCATTCCAGCTCGCAGTGCTGGGTGGGGTCGGCACAGTCGAGCTTGGGCGAGCAGTCGACCAGTCGGGCGGGCTGGGCATGGTGCCGCATCATGTCAAGGTGCCCCAAGAGCGGTCAGGGGCGCTCGGAAAAGGGTTTCTGATCCCCTACCTTCCACCGCTGGAGGACGTGATCGAGGACGTCCGCGGTCTACGGGTTGCGGAGTTTTTCTGGGGCGACCCGGATCCGGAAATCGTGGCCGCTGCTCATTCTGCCGGCACCCTGGTCTCCTGGCAGGTCGGCTCTTGGGAAGAGGCCCGCGCGGCCGAGGCCGCAGGTTGCGATCTGGTTGTGGCTCAGGGCGTCGAGGCGGGCGGCCACGTCCGGGGCACACAGCCGCTCGACGAGTTGCTCGAGCGCGTGTTGGGCGCCGTCTCTGTGCCGGTCGTGGCGGCGGGCGGGATCGGCAGCGCCGAGCGGGTGGCGCAGCTGATCGAAGCCGGTGCGGACGCTGTGCGCGTGGGCACCCGCTTCCTTACGTGTCCCGAGAGCGACACCCACCCCGACTACGTCCACGCGCTCATAGCGGCCGGTCCGAACGACACTGTGCTGACCGGCCATTTCGACGCCGACGGGCATTGGCCCGCTTCCGTTCGCGTCCTGCGCTCGTCCTTGGAGAGAGCGATCAGAGCAGGCAACCGCCGCACATCCCCGCCCTCCAGGGCGGCCGAGGACCCCATGTCGATGGCGTGCTACGCGGGCCTCTCAGTCGGCCATGTCCTGGATATCAGGCCTGCCGATGAGGTCGTGGGCGAGCTGACGTCTCTCCTGGCATAAAGGCCGGCCTCGGTCAACCGGTGGTCAGGATGTCGGTCATCTTCGCCGCCGCCTTGTCCAGCCCCGTCTTGGGGTCTTCTCGGCCGGCGGCGATGTTGTTGACCTCCGTGGTGAGGGCGTCGCGCTGCTCGTTGCTGGTCGGCGTCGAGGGGAGGACGATCAGCTCGCCCTTGCTGAGCATTCCCGCACCCACTCCCTGGGAGGGGTTCTGTGCGTAGAAGCCGCTCTGCAGCGTGGTGAACGCCGACTGGCGGACGGGCATGTAGGAGGTTTTCTGCGCCCACTCGGTCGTGCTGGCCTGGCTGGTCAAGTACTTGATGTAGAGCAACGCCCCGTGCTGGACGTCTTTCGAGGACTTGTTGAAGACGCACATGTTGGCGCCGAACATCTCGTCCTTGACGCCGTTGTCGCCGGCAGGAAAGGGGGCCTCGGCGAACTTGAACTTGTTGCCGATCGGCTTGACGATGAACTGGTAGCTGACCTGGGTCGACATGTACATCGCCGTCTTCTGGTTTTGAAAGTCGACCTGGTCGGCGAAGTTGCCGGCCGGGATGGGCTTGGCGGCGCCCGACTTGATGGCATTGGACCAGAGGGTCATTGCCTTGACCCCGGCGGCGCTGTTGACGGTCGCTTTGGTCGGGTTCGAAGAACTGTCGTAGAACTGGCCGCCGTACTCGTAGAGCATGCTGAGGAAGGTGTCGAGCGAAGGGCCCTCGATGCCGGTCACTCCTTTGCTCGGGTCCGCCAGCTTGGCGGCGTCGCTGAAGAACTCGTCCCAGGTCGCGGGCGGAGCAGAGATGCCCTTGGCCGCGAACATGTCCTGGTTGTAGTAGACGACGGTTGTCGACTTGTTGAACGGGAACTGGAAGTAGGTCCCCTTGATCCGGGCCGCTCCCAGCATGACCGGGAATATGTCCTTCAAGTCCGCGCTCCCGAGTCCATCGGTGGCGTTGATGTATGGGGTCAGGTCGGCCAGCGCCTTGGAGCTGTTGTACTTGGCGGCATCGGTCTCGATGCACTGCGCGACGTCGGGCGCCTGGTTGGCCGCGATCCCCGTCAACACAGCCTTGTTGAGGTCGGTGTAAGCGCCCTTCGCGGTCAGGGTGACGTGCACGGTGGATTGGCTCGAGTTGAACTGTTCGGTCAGCGCTTGCAACTCGGTCTGAAGCGTGCCGCTGAGCGCGTGCCAGAAGCTGACCTGCACCGACGCGTTTAGCGCGCCGAGCTGGCTGGGGGGGTTGGCGGTCCCGCCGCCGCAGGCGATCACCAGCGCTGCCGCAAGAAGGCTCACGACTCTTCGGACTCTCATGCGTAACCCCCTCCGATTCGGTACCGCAACCTAACCACGAATTCCGCTCGCGGCGATGCCGCCGACGATCTGTCGCTGGGCGACCAGGAAAATGATGAGGATCGGAAGCGTGACTATCAAGCTCCCGGCGGCGTGGAG
>DASWGF010000058.1:0-2969 GCA_036393875.1 Candidatus Dormiibacterota bacterium | reverse complement strand
GAACCCGACGAGCAAAAGCGTCGGGACGAGTTTCGCGAACCTCATGGTCTCTCCTCTCAAAGGGGTTCACCTGTTGCCTTCTTCCCGGCGGTTCCGGGGCGAGAGTGCGCCGGCAGACAGGTCCTACTCAGCAGCCGTGGCTAACCGCCACCCGTGCAGAGCATTGCTCATGGCAGGCAGTTTGTCAAGATTTTGTTAAGGGTCGGCCCGATGTTGTCCGGACTCTTGACAAACTCGCCGAGGCGCCCATGATTGCCTGCGGGGGTGGCAAGGAGAACTACGACCAGACGCGGCGACGGCACGCTCGCCTGGCTGCGCGAGCGTAACCGCGAGCGGGTGGTCGGCGTGCTGCGCACGCTCGGCCGCACCAGCCAGGCGGACATCGCCAGGTCGACCGGTTTGTCACGGACGACAGTCTCCACCCTGGTCGCGGAGCTGAAGGGTTCGGGCCTGGTGTTCGAGGTCGACGGCAAAACGTCAGGCCAGCGCGGCGGGCGGCCCGGCGTGCAGCTGGTGCTCCAGGACTCGACCAGGGCTGTGGTCGGCATCGACTTCGGACACAGCCACGTGCAGGTCGCGGTCGCGGACCTCGCCCACAACGTGCTGGCCGAGCGCCGAACCGAGCTGGACGTCGACCACCGAGCCGCCGATGCGCTCGATGCCTCGGCCCGGATGATCGAGCAGGTGCTCGGCGAAGCCGGCGTCCAACGCGCCGCCGTCATCTGCGCCGGCATCGGCATCCCGGGTCCGGTCGACCGGGCGCGCGGAACTGTCGGGTCGGCGAACATCTTGCCGAGCTGGCGCGGCCTTCACATCGCCACCGAGATGGAGGCCCGCCTCGCAATGCCGGTCGAGATCGAGAACGACGCCAACTGTGGCGCGCTCGCGGAGCTGACCTGGGGCGCCGGCCGCGACTGCTCGAACTTCGCGTACATCAAAGCCGCGACGGGCATCGGCGCCGGGCTCGTGGTCGACGGCAAGCTCCTGCGTGGCGCGTCTGGGACGGCCGGCGAGATCGGGCACACGACCCTCGACGAGAGCGGCCTCCTTTGCTACTGCGGGAACCGGGGATGTCTCGAGACGGTGGCATCGGGCCCGGCGATCCTCCAGCTCGTGGGCCAGGGCCGCGAGGAGATTTTGACCCTCGGCCGGGTCATCGAGCTCGCGATCGAAGGCGACGTCCGCTGCCGCCGCGCCATCTCCGACGCGGGTCTCCAGATCGGGGTGGCGGTCGCCGGCCTGTGCAACCTCGTCAACCCGGAGCGCGTGATCGTCGGCGGCCTCCTGAGCCGAGCTGGTGACCTGCTGCTGCGGCCGATCCGTGAGTCGATCCGGCGCCATGCGGTGCTCGCTGCGGCCGAACGCGTGGTGGTCGTGCCGGCCGCCTTCGTCGAACGGGCCGAGCTGCTGGGCGCGCTCGCGCTGGCGTTCAGCGCCTGGAACCCCGCCCTCGCCGCTCGGGTCTAGGCAGAATTTCCGGCGTAGTGGCAGGGTTGTTCTGACGATGCATCTCACCGCCGCGCTGGTCGGCCTGGTCATGGTGTTCGTTATCTTGCGGGACGCCTTCGAGACCATCGTCCTGCCCCGACGCGTCTCAGGTCGATTGCGCGTGTCGAAGGTCTTCTACCAGGCGACCTGGAAGCCCTGGGCGGCGATCGGCCGCCGGATGCCGCCTTCGGAGCGACGCGAGAGCTACCTCAGCACCTACGGGCCGATCTCCCTGCTCATCCTGATCGGCCTTTGGGGAGTCATCCTCATCACTGGCTTTGCGCTGCTGCTGTGGGCAGCCGGGTTCGACTTCGCGACTCCGATCACCGCGCTATATGTGAGCGGCTGGACGTTCACGACGCTGGGCATCGGCGACTTCGCGCCCAAGACCGACCTCGCGCGCCTCATCACCGTGGCTGAGGCCGGCATGGGCTTCGGCTTTCTCGCCATCGTGATCTCGTATCTGCCCGTCCTCTATCAGGGCTTCTCGCGCCGGGAGACGAGGATCTCGATGCTGGACGAGTGGGCCGGTTCGCCGCCGAGCGCCGGGGACCTGCTGCGCCGAGCCAGCGCCGCCGGCGAGATCGAGGAGCTGATACCGCTGATGGAAACGTGGGAGCTGTGGACCGCGGAGCTGCTCGAGAGCCACCTGTCGTACCAGGTCCTGTGCTATTTCCGCTCGCAGCACGAAAACCAGTCGTGGGTGGCCGCGCTGACCGCGATCCTCGACTTCTCGGCGGTTTGGCAGGCGGCCAAGGCGACAGGCCATACGTGGCAGGCGCGCCGCGTGTACGCGATGGGCCGCCATGCGCTGGGCGACCTCAGCCAGGTCATGCGAGCGGCGCCGCAGTTCGACATGCCCGACCGTCTATCCGAGCCAGAGCTCGCGGCCTTGATCCAGGTCCTGTTGGAGGCCGGGGTGGCGGTCGATGCGGTCGCGTTCGGCGACCGGCTGAAGAAGCTGCGGAAGGGTTACGAGCCGTACGCGATGGCGCTGGCGCACGAGCTGCTGATGGAGCTTCCGCCGTGGATGCCTCTGAAGGCCCGCCAGGACAACTGGGAGACCACGGCCTGGGAGGGCGCGGCCCCCGGGGAATCTCTGCACTAGATTCCCCTCTCCCCACAGGGAAGAGAGTTGGTGAGGGCCTTAGATCCCCCTCTCCCCGCAAGGGAGAGGCTTGGGGAGAGGGGCGCGAAGATGAACAGCGCTTGCCTCCAGCGCATAGAAGATCGCCTCCATTACGTCGTCGGTGGCTTCGAGCACGTCGTGGTTCCAGAAACGCACCACGCGAAAACCCTGAGTTTCAAGCCAAGTGCTACGAGCCGCGTCCAACGCGTCAGCCCGATCGTCGCCATGTGAGTCGCCGTCGACTTCGATCACCAGATTTGCGCCGAGGCAGACGAAGGCAACGACGTACCTGCCAATCGGGTGCTGACGTCTGAACTTGAAGCCTAGGAATCGATGTCCGCGCAGTCGTGAC
>DASWGF010000057.1:0-4774 GCA_036393875.1 Candidatus Dormiibacterota bacterium | reverse complement strand
CTCATCAACGAGGCCGCCATCCTGGCGGCGCGCGGGAACAAGAAGGTCATCGGCATGAACGAGCTCGAGGAGGCCATCGAGAGGGTGGTCGCCGGGCCCGAGAAGAAGAGCCGCCGCCTGTCCGAGCACGAGAAGGAGGTCGTCGCCTACCACGAGGTCGGGCATGCGCTGGTGGCGAAGTCGCTGCCGAAATGCGACCCGGTGCACAAGGTGTCGATCATCTCGCGCGGTCAGGCGCTCGGCGTGACCTGGTACCTGCCGACCGAGGATCGCTACCTCACCAGCAAGGCTGAGCTGCTCGACAACGTCGCCGCCGCGATGGGCGGCCGTGTCGCCGAGGAGATCGTCTTCGGCGATGTGACCTCTGGCGCCGAGAACGACATCCAGAAGGTGACGAACATCGCGCGCCGCATGGTCACCCAGTGGGGCATGAGCGAGAAGCTCGGCACCGTGACGATGGGCCACAAAGAGGAGCTGGTGTTCCTCGGTCGCGACCTGGGCGAGCAGCGCAACTACTCCGAGGAGGTCGCCGCGGTCATCGACGAGGAGATCCGCAGCATCGTCAACCACGGCTACCAGACCGCGAAGGTCATCCTGACCGCCCAGCGGCACAAGATGGATGCCGTGGTCGAGCAGCTGAAGATCGTCGAGACCCTCGACTCGAAGCAGCTCGATGAGATCCTCGCCCGCGAGGACGAGCCGAGCGTCGCTGCTTCCTCCAGCGCCTCCGCTTCTTAAGGCCGTCGGTCCGACGGATCTAGTGTCTCGCGCCTGAAGTCCGCCATCGTATTTCGCGGCATCGGCGGCCGGAGCCAAGGAACGGGTGTCGCCAGGAGGAGCGCATCGTTAGATGCGTGACGACGCGGCGACGGGCCCCGTGACGCAGGCTTCAGCGCCGAAGGCGCCCGGCCGACCAGGCCGCGAAGACGCAAGGATATTCAGGCGCGAGACACTGGTCGTCGCGGGCCGGGGCAACCTGGGCCGGAGCCTGGCGCGCGCGTGGAGGCGCGCCGGTCATAGAGTGCTCTTGACCCCAGCTCGGCACGGCGTGCCGTCTTTGGTGCGGGCGCTGAGGTCCCGGCCCCGAGCCACCGTGTTTCTCACCGTCCCCGACGGCGCGATCGCGAGCCTTGCGGGCGAGGTGGCCGCCGCCGACGGCATTCCGGCGACGGTCGCATTCGTCCACTGCAGCGGGGCGCTGGGCCTCGCCCCGCTCGCTCCTCTGGCCGCGCGCCATGACGTCGGTTCATTCCACCCGCTGCAGTCCTTTCCACAGCCCCGGCCGCCCGAGGCGTTTCGGGGCAGCCTGGTGGCGATCGACGCCCGCGCATCGGGTCTGCGCCGCCGTCTCGAGCGATTGGCACGCGACCTGGGCGCGAAGCCGCGCGGCGTCGAGGAGGCGGACCGGGTCGTCTACCACGCGGCCGCGGTGTTCGCGTCGAACTACCTCGTCGCCCTCGCCGGCGAGGCGGTCGAGCTGCTGGGGACGATCGGCTGGAACGAATCCGAGGCGTTGCAAGGGTTGATTCCGCTCATGCAGGGCGCGCTCGATGAGGTCGCGCGGCGGGGCCCCACCGCGGCTCTGACCGGGCCAATCCGGCGAGGCGACGTGGAGACGGTCAACCGACACCTCGAGGCGCTGGCCGGCCTCGACTCAGGCTCGCCGGAGAGCAAGCCTCGCAAAGCGGACCTTTATCGTATGCTCGGCCAGATCGCGCTCGAGATCGCGGCCAGAGCGGGGCTGGAGCCCGCCGCGGTTGGGCGCGTGAACAGGGCTCTGACCCGAAATGTGGCAGCGACCCGAAGGAGACGCCCGCGATGACGACTGTTCTGGACGTCCAGCGGTTCAAGGAAGAAGGCCGGCGCTTTGCCGTGCTCACCGCGTACGACTACCTGAGCGCGAAGATCCTCGACGAGGCCGGCATCCCCGTCCTTCTCGTCGGCGACAGCCTGGGCATGGTCATGCTCGGCTACCCAACCACTCTGCCGGTCACTGTGGACGAGATGCTCCACCACGCCAAAGCGGTCGCACGTGGGTCGCATCAGGCGCTGCTCGTGGGCGACATGCCGTTCATGTCGTATCACGCGTCGGTCGAACAGGCGATCACAACCGCGGGCCGCTTCATCCAGGAAGGCGGAATGCACGCCGTCAAGCTCGAAGGCGGCGGCCGGGTCGTCGAGATCACGCAACGGCTGACTTCGATGGGCATCCCGGTCATGGGCCATCTCGGTCTCACGCCGCAGTTCGTGAATCAGATGGGCGGATTCAAGGTCCAGGGCAAGACCGAGAAGCAGGCCGCGCGCATCCTCTCGGATGCCAAGGAGCTCGAGCAGGCGGGGGCCTTCAGCATCGTCCTCGAGGGCGTGCCGACCGAGGTGGGGACCCGCGTGACGCAGGCGCTTCGAATCCCGACCATCGGCATCGGCGCGGGGCCGGGAACGGACGGGCAGGTGCTCGTCTTCCATGACATGCTGGGCCTGACCACCGGCAAGGCGCCGAAGTTCGTGAAGCGCTACGCCAACCTGGCCGACGAGATCGCGCGCGCCGCCCAGCGCTACGTTCAGGAGGTGGGCGACGGCACGTTCCCCGGGCCCGAGCACTCGTACTCGGCCAACGGTTCCGCAGCCGCGGCCAAGGCTGAACGCGACGAGGTCAAGTACGGCTCCGGCGTCTAGCCCCCAGCCGCCGATCGCCGTCGGGACGCCGGGATTGATGCGGGATGTCGCCCGCGGCTGGCACGCGGACGGAGCCTCGATCGGCCTGGTCCCGACGATGGGCGCATTGCATGCCGGCCACATGAGCCTGGTCGAGCGTGCCCGCCGCGAAAACGACAGGGTCGTGGTCAGCGTGTTCGTCAACCCGATCCAGTTCGGCGCGGGCGAGGACCTTGGCTCGTACCCGCGAAGCCCTGAGCGCGACCTGTCCATGCTCCGGGCCGCCGGCGTGGACGCAATCTACAAGCCCTCGGTGGCGGACATGTACCCGCCGGGTGCGAGCACGCGGGTGATCGTCCACGGGGTCACCGAGCGGCTGGAAGGGGCGGCTCGACCGGGTCATTTCGAAGGGGTCGCGACCGTCGTCACGAAGCTGTTCACCGCCACGTCCGCCGACCGGGCGTACTTCGGCCAGAAAGACGCACAGCAGGCGGCCGTGGTGATGCGCCTGGCCGCGGACCTGGACATCGGGGTGGAGATCCGGGTCTGTCCGACCGTCCGCGAGGCGGACGGGCTGGCCCTGAGCTCGCGCAATGCATACCTGAGCCCAAGCGAGCGCCGGGCGGCGGCTTGCCTGAGCCGGGCTCTGGGACTGGCGGCCGAGGCTTACGGCCGGGGCGAGCGCGATCCCAGCCGGCTGCGAGCGATTTTGGCCGAGACGATCGGCGCCGAGCCGCTGGCCAAGCTGGACTACGCGGAGATGGTCGACCCGGCCACCTTTTCGACGCCTGGCAGCCTGGCCGTGCTGGCCGTGCGGATCGGGCCCACCCGGCTCATCGACAACCACGATTTGAAGCTGCCGTATCCCGGCTAAGGCGCAATTCTGGCGTACAATGGCAATCCGTTTGGCGTAGGCCGTTATTGACGACCAAGAACCACACCAATAATTTTTTAGGGGGTACTCGAACGTTTTGTCTACAGAGTCCGGTGTCGTCCTGAAAGAGCACGAGGAGGCGACCGACCAGGACTCGTCAGCGCCGATGACCATGGAGGACTACCTCCATTACGACCAGGAGGCCTTCAAGACCCCCAACCACGGGGACATCGTTGACGGCATCGTGGTACGCGTCGATCCCGACGAGGTGCTGGTTGACATCGGCGCCAAGGCGGAAGGCGTCATCTCCAGCAAGGAGCTCGGCCTGCGCGGAGAGGTGGAATCGATCGGCCTCGAGCCAGGTGACCTCATCAAGGTCTACGTCCTTCAGCCCGAGAACGAAGAGGGCAACGTCGTCCTCAGCCTGCGGCGCGCTCGCGCCGAGACCACGTGGCTGGTGGCCGCGGAGAAGCAGACCGACGGCTCGGTGATCGAAGCCGATGTCCGCGAGCAGAACAAGGGCGGTCTGATCGTCAACGTCCTCGGGCTTCGCGGCTTCCTGCCGTCGAGCCAGGTGGCGCGTGCATACGCGGGCAGCCTGGAGTCGCTGGTCGGGCAGCGCATCCCGGTCAAGATCCTGGAGGTCAACCGCAAGCGCAACCGGCTGATCGTCAGCCAGAAGGCGGCGGAGGACGAGGATCGCGCTCGCAAGCGCGAGGAGCTCTTCAGCCGGCTGCAGATCGGTGCCACCGTCAAGGGGACCGTCTCCGGCATCACGAGCTACGGCGCGTTCGTCGACATCGGCGGCGCGGACGGGCTCATCCACATCTCGGAACTGTCTTGGGACCGCGTCTCCAAGGTCACCGACGTGCTGCAGCTGGGCGAGGAGCTGACCGTCAAGGTCATCAAGCTCGACCCTGAGCAGACCCGCATCTCTCTCTCGCTGCGGCAGCTGCAGCAGGACCCGTGGGAGAAGCTGGTGCAGTCGATGCCGATCGGCTCGATCGTCGAGGGCCAGGTCACGAAGACCAAGAAGTACGGCGCCTTCCTCCAGATCATGGTCGGGATCGAGGGCTTGCTGCACATCTCGGAGCTCTCGTGGGATCACGTGGAGCGGACTGAGGACGTGCTCAAGGTCGGCGAGACGCTGCAGGTCAAGGTGATCGGGATCGACACCGCGCGGCGCCGGATCTCGCTGAGCCTCAAGCAGCTGTCGGCGCCTCCGGCGAGCCTCGGGGCGAGCCG
>DASWGF010000056.1:0-3401 GCA_036393875.1 Candidatus Dormiibacterota bacterium | reverse complement strand
GTCAGGGTTGCGATCTCGCCCTTGATGCGCACGCGCTCGCGGATGGTGTAGGCGATGTTGTCGAGTATCTCTGCCAGGTTGCCACCGACCGTGCGGTGGATCGAGTAGGCCGTCGCGACCAGGTCGAAGTCGGCGCTGGCGATGCGCTTGGTGATGTTCTGCAACGCCTCGTCGGGTGACCCGCCGAGGTTCATCTCGCGGACCGCGCGCGCGAACTCGTCGGCGATCGGTGGCACTGCGTTCTTGGCGACCGTGTCGATTGCCTGCGCGAACGAATAGCCCGCCTTCAAGGCGTTGGACAGCAGCGTCAGCGTGTCACCGAGCTGGCCATTGAAGGCTTTCAGCCGGCGGCCGATCCGGTACTTGACGTAGAACCCCGGGATCAAGTACCCGGCGATGGCGAAGATGACGATCTGGATGATGCCTCCCGGGAACCCGAAGCGAACCGCCGCGATCAGCCCGAGCAGCACGGCGCTTCCGATCTGGATCATGAAGTACTCGGACGTCCGCAGCTTGAGGTCGGCGCGGCCGAGCTGCTCGGCCACCGACGGCTTGCCCTTCTTGGCGTTGCCGCGGCCGACCCGGTCGGCGGCGGGCTGGAAAAGGCGGTTCAGCATGTCCCGAGCGCCCGTGGCCGGGGGCAGGGTCGTCGCGCCCGCGGTCGTGACTCCGTATGCGGCCAGCCGGGCCTGAAAGTCCTCGGAGCCGCCCGCCGACCGTCGCATCTGGCTGAGGCCTATGAAGAACAGGAAGACTCCTGCGAAAGCGAGTAGGGCGAAAATCATGCCGTACGTCATCTGGGACCTCCTACCGGGTTAGTACAGCTTATCCGTCGGGGGCTGAGGGGTGGGTCTAAATAGCGTTTCTGGGACGTCCTCGCCCTCAGCTTTGAGATGTTCCATGCGCATGGGCAGCACGCCCGTCGCGGTGTGGTAACCGACGGCCTTGCCTTCGGCGTTCACGCCGATCTGCTTGAACGTGAACAGCTCTTGGAACTGAACCTCCCCGTCCCTGATGCCGGTGATCTCGGCCACGCTTACGATTCGGCGGACGCCACCGCGAAGGCGGGATTGCTGGACGATCAAATGAATCGCGGAGCCGATGGTCTCGCGGATGGCGCGGGACGGCAGGTCCTGGCCGGCCTGAAGGACAAGGGTCTCCAGCCGGACCAGGCACTCCTTCGGGTTGTTGGCGTGTAGGGTCGACATCGAGCCATCGTGGCCGGTGTTCATGGCCTGGAGCATGTCCAGCGCCTCGCCGCCACGGCACTCGCCGACGATGATGCGGTCGGGGCGCATACGGAGGCAGCTCTTGACGAGCTCGCGGATCGGCACAGCGCCCTTGCCCTCAACGTTGGGCGGCCGCGACTCGAGCTGGATCCAGTGCGGCTGCTGCAGCTGCAGCTCCGCGGCGTCCTCGCACGTGATGAGGCGCTCCGTTTCCGGGATGAACGAGGACAGGATGTTGAGAAGCGTCGTCTTGCCCGAGCCGGTGCCGCCTGACACAAGGATGTTGAAGCGGGCGCGCACGCAGGAGCGCAGGAAGGTCATCAGCTCGGGGCTCGAGGAGCGGAAGCGGTTGACCACGTCGGCGGGCCCCCACTTCTCCTTCGCGAACTTCCGAATCGTGAGGCACGGACCTTTGAGCGCGATCGGCGGGATGACCACGTTGACACGCGAGCCATCCTTGAGGCGCGCGTCACAGATTGGTGTCGACTCGTCGACGCGGCGACCCACCAGGCTGACGATTCGATCGATGACCTGCCGCATCTGCCTTTCGGATTCAAACGTCACCGCCGACAGCGCGGGCTCCCCACTCTTCTCGACGTAGATCTGCTTCGGGTGGTTCGCCATGATTTCAGTGATGCTGGGGTCGGCCAGCAGCGCCTCCAAGGGCCCCAATCCGAGCACGTCGTCGAGGACCGAATCGACCAGCCGCTCCTTGTCGGCCTTGGTCATCGTCATCGCCGTGCTCCGGAAGTACTCCTCCGCGAGCTCCAGGATCTTTTCCCGAACGCCGCCCTTGTTGCTGGAGTCGATCTGGTCGGCGAATTTCTCGATGAGCTTGGCGTGGATCTGCACCTTCGCCGCGGTGAATGCGGGGCTCATCTCCCCGCCGCTGGCGGAGGCGGCGCGCGAGGACAGGCTTGGGGCCGGCGCCGGCGTCTCCACCGGGGCGGCAGGGCGGGCGAGCGGAATCGCGGTGGCCGCCGCATATGGTGCGGTCGCTACCGGGCCATTGGTCGTCGGGGCCGCAGGCGCGGGCACCCCGGTTTGATTCTGTTTGACCCTGTCGAGTAGACCCATTTCAGCTATCGCTGAACATCACAACTTCGTGAAGCCGTACCTGTCATCGACCTGCTTGAAGCTGACACCATGCGCGTCCTTGATGGTTTGGCACACAGGGTCCGGAGTGGTCGGCGGTTGCTTCAAGTAGTCGTTGAAGGACTCGAGCGTGTAGCGGACCGTCATGTTCTGGAGAAACCATGTAAAGAACTCGGCGTCGCACTGCGTGACCTCGATGGTGAGGCTGGACGTGATCCCGCTGGTGGTGCCCTGGGCTCCGCCGGCTGGGGCGGCGCCGCCGGCCGGCGCCACGTTGGCGACTGCCGGGCCGAGCCCGATGATGTGGATGTTGGTGAACACGGTCTTGCTCACCACCTTGGCGGGACCCACCGGGACGATCACGTTGGCCGACGCGATGACTGTGATGTAGTCGCCCAGCGTGATGTGGCCCGCGACGCCCTGTTGCTCCCCGGTGGGGATCGTCATGGCGACGTAGCCGCTGGCGAGGGGCAGATACGCCGGCGCCGACCCGGCCGGGATCAGGCCAGCGTCCCTGGCCAGCATGTCTGAGGTGATCAGCGCGCCCTTGCTGATCTGGAGCTCCGAGATCAGGCCCTTGACGTCTTTGGTCTGTACGTAGGTGTTGGGCAGCGCGGGCGAGATCTTCGTGGTCGTCAGGTCGGCCTCGGTGATCTGGTGCCGCACCGGGATCGCCTGTGCGGCGATGACTACAGTGTTGCCACCGGAGAGCACGCCGCCTCCGCCGCCGCCTCCGAACAGGGTGCCATAGAGGAACACACCGCCACCTGCCGCCACGGCGACAAGCAAGCCGATGATGATGAGGAAACGCCCACCGCCTGCGCGGGGTCTTGCTGGAGCTGGTGCGACGGCCAAAACTAAGTCACCTCCGGACTATTCGATCTTGTAGAACGCCGCCATTGTAGCGAGGGGGACCACGATCGGCCCCCTTCAACCGGTTCCTTCTCGGGAATGAAGAGAGCCCCTTGCGGGGCTCTCTCTTGAAGGTGCTACTACGTTTGGTTCTCGTTAGCCGAGAGCGGCTACGACGTTCGAGAACACGTTCTTGATCTGGTTGCCCATCGTAAGAAGGATGAC
>DASWGF010000055.1:0-4576 GCA_036393875.1 Candidatus Dormiibacterota bacterium | reverse complement strand
GCTGAGGACTCCGCACGGCTCGATGCAGGGCACCTACCGGATGATGGTGGAGGACGGGCGCCAGTTCGACGCCGAGATCGCGGCCTTCCCGCTCACGCAGCCGGGCTCCGTGAACTAGGTTGCTCCGTGGAGGAGCCATGGCCGAGCTGAGCGAGCGCCTCAGGAAGCTGACCGCGGCGCTGCGCCCGCTGCACCTCGCGCTCACCAAGGAGACCCAGGTGGCGTACGAGCGGCAGCACGGTCCCGTACAGGGGCCGGGCGAGCTGTTGCAGCTGCTCATCCGCCACCCCGACTTCGCCTGGCTGCACCCCTTGTCCGAGCTGATGGCGGTGGCCGATGAGCTGCTCGACCCGCGCCGCGAGGTGCCGCTGGCTCCCGAGGAAGCGGCGGTGGTGCGCAACCAGGTCGAGCGCCTGTTGCTGCAGGACGAGACGTTCTCGCCGCGCTATCGCGACGTCCTGCAGCAGAGCCCTACAACCGTGATGGCGCACTCTGCGGTGCGCGACGCGCTGAGGGGGCTCGCCGAGGCCGTGCGGTAGTTTTTCGCCGCGTGTTCCCACGCCGCTCCCGCGGATGTCTAAGCGTGGAGCTGTGGAGAAGCCCGGTCCGCCAACCGCCGAGGGACGACATGAACCTGCGCCGTGCTTTTGCGCCGCTGGCCGTAGCAATCCTCATCGCAGCATGGAGCTCCCCTAGCGCAGCGGCTCCGGCGGCCCCGGCGCCCCTCGCTCCGATGAACGGCGCAGGCCTGCTCGAGCCTTTCACGATCTCCTGGTCGGCGGTCAGCGACCCAAGCGGGATCGTCGCATACAACTGGCAGGTCAGCCCGTCCTCGAGCTTCGCGCCCGTAGTGCTGCAGAACTCCACGAGCGGACCGACGCAGGACACGGTCAGCGGGCTCGCCAACGGGACCTACTTCTGGCGCGTCCAGGCGGTGAACGGAGCGCTCGTCCAGGGCGCGTGGTCGCAGGCGCAGAGCTTCAGCGTGACCGGCGTCGGCCCGGGCGCGCCGGGCTCGCCGACGCTGGCGCCGACCAAGGGATACTCGACCTTCCACCCGATGGAGGTCATGACGTTCAACTGGAGCGCCGTTCCGGGCGCCGCGACGTACGTCCTCGAGGCCGCAACCGACCCGAACTTCCCGGTGCTCACGCGCTTCCAGTTCAACAACATCACCAACACCACGTTCTCGTTCGCCGTCGGGGACGGCAACGAGGGCAACTACTGGGCCCGGGTCTACGCGGTGGACGCGAAGGGCATCTTCAGCGCGCCCTCGAACCTCATGACGTTCACCGTCTTCTTCAACAACCCGCTCCCGCCGCCGCCGTCGCCGCTGTCGCCTGCCAACGGCGTGACGCTGACGCTGCCCATCACGCTGAAATGGTCAGACGTGCCCAATCCGCAGCCGAGCGGGTACGAGGTGCAGATCGCGACGGACTCCGGGTTCGGGAACATCGAGGAGTTCATCCCGCAGCTAAACGGCCCGACCCGCACCGTGCTCTCGCTGCTGCCAGGAACGAAATTCTGGCGCGTGCGCTCCGTGCAGGGAGATTCGTCGCCCACTACCGCCGCGGTGACGGCGTGGTCGTCGGCCGGAACGTTCACGGTCAGCTCGGCGCCGCCCACGCCCGTGTCGCTCACGGCGGCCAGCAATCCGCTCTACAGCGGCGAGGGGACCTGGATCGCGGTGCAACTCACCGCGGCCGTCCCGGCGGGCGGCGCCACCATCGCCCTCGCCAGCTCGAATCCGAGCGCCGTTCCGCTCCCCGCCTCGATCGCCATGCCGGGCAACATCGCCTGGACCCAGTTCACGGTCCAGTCGGGACAGGTGACGGCGCCGACGCCGGTGACGCTTTCGGCAACGCTCAACGGCAGCACCGCCTCGCTCCAGCTCACCGTGCTGCCTCCGTCGCTGCAGTCGATCTCCGTTTCGCCCGGCACCATCAGCGGCGGCGCGCAGGCCGGGGCGATCGTGATGCTGAACGGCCAGGCCCCGGCGAGCGGAGCCGTCGTGAGCCTGTCGAGCAATTCCCTGGCGGTGAGCCCGCCGCCGACCGTCACCGTGGCTCCGGGCGATTTCTCCGCCTCATTTCCGCTGTCGACGAGCGCCGTCGCGGCCCCCACCACGGCGACCCTCACCGCGAGCTGGAACGGCGCAACCGCGCAGACCCAGCTGACGCTCCTCCCGCAGCCGCCGCCTGCGTCTCTGACGCTCTCCCCGACCTCGACTGTCGGCCAGGGCGGGGGCTCGTCCGCCACGGTGAGCATCGCCTCGCCCCAATCGACGGACACGACCTTCCAGGTGGCGAGCAGCAATCCAGCAGTCGCCACCGTGCCGGGCAGCATGATCGTGCCGGCAGGCGTGACGAATGGGGGCTTCAACGTCTTCACCTCCGCGGTGAGCGCACAGACTGTCGTGACGATCTCCGTCTCGGGGGGCGGCGTGACCAAGACCGCCACGCTGACCGTCACGCCTTCCGCGTCTTCACCGCCTCCTCCTCCGCCGCCGACCTCGACCGCGACGCTCACCGTCACGGCGACTGGCCGGAACGGCGAGACGGTCAGCTCGAGCCCGTCGGGGATCGCCGTCGCGGTGGGAAGCACCGGGTCGGCTTCGTTCACGACCGGCACGGCGATCACGCTCTCGGTCTCGAATGGCCGCGACGCGATCTGGTCCGGCGCCTGCTCCAGCGGCGGGAACAGGACGAAGAGCTGCACGCTCACGCTGTCCGGCGCAGCGTCGGTCAGCGCGAACGTGCAGTGAGGAGATCGCTCCTGTTCCACGCCGCCGTACCTGTTCGGTAGGTTCGGCGCCGGCGTTCGTCGCGACCTAGCACTACTGTGTCAGCTGCTTGGCTGGACAAAGCCGAAGCGGATCGATCGCTTACGCTCCGGGGATTGCCTGGTGGATCGAGTCGTGATCTCTACTGGTCATGCAAACACCCCTCGACCAGGGCGCGCAGGGTCGACTAGAGAAGTACCTCGGCGGCATCGGCGAGATCCTCGCGCATGACAGCAGGCGAGCGTCCTTCGCGACCTACGCGTTGGGGCTGTTGAGCGAGGGGGAGCGAAAGAGCATCGAGCCGATCGCTGCACGCAGCTGTGCCGATGACGAGCAGGTGAGCGCTGTCCATCAGCAGTTGCAGCACTTCATCACCGACTCGCCCTGGAGTGATCGCGAGGTGCGCCGTGGTGCCGCGCGATATGCCATCGAGGCATTGAGCGCGCGGGAGCCAGTCGAGACCTGGCAGATCGACGACACCGGCTTTCTCAAGCAGGGGACTCATTCCGTCGGAGTGCAGCGGCAGTACACAGGGTCGGCAGGCAAGATTGCCAATTGCCAGATCGGCGTCAGCCTGACCGTGGCGACACGGACCGAGCAGCTTCCGATCGATTTCGAGCTGTATCTGCCAAAGAGCTGGACCGAGAGCCGAGAGCGGCGCGAGGAAGCGCAGATTCCCGAAGAGGTAATTTTCAAGACGAAGGTAGAGCAGGCGTGCGAAATGATTCAGCGCGCGGTCGTTGATGACATTCCAGGTGGAGTCGTCCTGGCCGACGCGTTCTATGGAGACGAGCCGTCTTTTCGCGCTGCAGTGCGCTCGCAGGGACTCCACTATGCCGTCGGTATCAAGTCTGACAATCGTGTTTGGAAGCTCGATCGGCGAGGTCGTCGTTGTGGCGAGCCGGTCACAGTGGCGCAGCTGGCGCGCTCACTCGATCCAAGATCCTTCCGACATGTGACTTGGCGCCAGGGCACCAGTGAGCCTCTGAGCGGATTCTTTGCTCTGCAGCGAGTGATACCTGCGTATCGAGCGGCTGACGAGGATCTCACTTCACGAGAATCGGTGTGGCTGATCATCGAGCGGTTCGATGGAGACACCGAAACGAAGTATTCCTTCGCCAGCTTCCCGAGGAGTTGGGCGGAGAAACGGATCATCCGTTTGCTCAAACAGCGCTGGAGGACCGAGCGCGTCTATCAAGATCTCAAAGGCGAGCTGGGCCTCGATCATTACGAAGGCCGCCGCTACTCAGGCTGGCATCACCACGTCTCGGTTGCTCTCTGTTGCTATGCATTCGTCGTCGCCGAGCGCACGCGGCGTTTTTTCCCTCCGCCCAGAGGGTCGCAAGCTCACCGTGCGCTCACCTGCACGGCCTGAGCGCCACTTCGACGACTCCTTCATCACCATGCGATTGGCCATCGCCCGCCAGATCGCTTGCTGGCTCCCGCGCTGCCCTGCCTGCCATCGTCAAAACCTCAAAGTGCGTGGCCATCCATCGCTCGCTCAACGCGCAACACGTCGATATGGGTAGCGCGCTCGGATTCGCTCGCTGACGAACGTCCCTTTCGACTCCGCTGCCAGCAGCGATTCGAACACACTCTTCGGCACTGCGAAGTATTGATAGATGGAGCCGTTGCGATACTCCACCTCCAGCGTGCTTGCCTCCGGCGAGTAGCCTGCCGACGCGATGCTCGACGACGTAACCGGTATCCGCTCCATCGCTGAACCAACTCTACTACGGCGTTAAGGTCGGCACGCGCCGGCATGGAGCGCCGGCGCCTGACACAGTAGTGCTA
>DASWGF010000054.1:0-1718 GCA_036393875.1 Candidatus Dormiibacterota bacterium | reverse complement strand
ATCGAGGGAACGAC
The DNA here is from genome assembly GCA_036393875.1 of Candidatus Dormiibacterota bacterium. Classification (GTDB taxonomy): domain Bacteria; phylum Chloroflexota; class Dormibacteria; order Dormibacterales; family Dormibacteraceae; genus UBA10449. The sequence continues at coordinate 1,704 of DASWGF010000054.1, read as the reverse complement.
CTCGATCCTCGTCACCGAGCCCCGGCGGCCTCGCGGTCGATCAGCCATCGCGCGCCCGCAATCATCCCTGATGGAACCTCGCCGCGTTTCGCTTTCGCCACTGCCTCCACCTTTCCTGCGCCGGTCGCAAGGATGATCACGCGCCGCGCACTGCTCAGCGTCGAGAGCGTAAGGGTCACGCGCTGCGGTGGGGGCTTGGGGGCGTCCCGGATGCCGATCGCCCATCCCTTCGCCTGGACGGCCGGATGGCCCGGGAACAGCGATGCAGTGTGTCCGTCCTCCCCCACACCCAGCAGCACGATGTCGAGGGGTGCTACCGCCGCGACCACGTGCGAGTACAGGCCCGCCGCTTCATCCGGCCCCAGCTCGGCGGGGATCCGATGCACCGTGGCGGGCGCAACTCGGTCCAGCATCGCCTCCCGCGCCATGCGGTAGTTGCTGTCCGGATGGTCCGGGCGGACGCAGCGCTCGTCACCGAACAGGATCGTGACTCGGCCCCATTCGACCTCGAAGCGGGTCAGAAGCTCATAACAGCGCCGGGGCGTCGTGCCCCCGGCTAGGACGAGCGTCCTGGCTCCATCAGCTATGGTCGATGCGATCTCCGAAGCGGCCGCGGCGGCAACGTCCTCGGCGGAATCGAGGACGGTGAACTCCACCCCTTTACAGGGCCCGCATGAGCTCGGCTCCCGCAGCCAGCGAGCGCGCGAACACCGGATCGTGCGCGCCCAACGCGAGCAGCTCGACCAACAGCGACGCGTCGTCGTCGGACTCGATGCGCTGCACGTGCCGCAGCGTGTCCGCGCCTCCGATGTCGATCAGCGTCAGGAGCACCATCGAGTTGTCCGGCCTTCTCCGCTCGCGCACGAACACTGTCGGACGTGGAGGCACGCTCTCGCCGGGCGGATCACCCGTGGCCGTGTGATGGAGCAAATCGCGGTTCTGGAACGCCATCTCGCGATGCTGGGCGGCTCTGCGCTGCGCGATCTCCATGCCCGCGTCATCCTCGCCTCCCGTGGCATGTTGGTGTTGGAAAGGCGCCGGGCCCAGGTCAGGGGCCTGGCGCCGGGTCCGCTCAGGGGCGCGCGCGATCGACAGCCTGAACGTGGTTCCGCCCGCTGAACCCTCGATGCGGACGGTGCCGACCTCGCCTTCGACCAGGCCCGGCTTGACGACCGACCGGAAGGCGACGTCGACCACCCTCCATGTCTCGGCTTCGTACTGGGCCGACACCACGCCTCCAGGGCCGCCGGTCGCCCGCTGGAGCTTCCAACCCAATGCGCTCGCGATCCAGCCCACGAGCACTGAAGACGGGATCCGGTTGCCGCGTCCCTGCCCGGTGTAGTCGATGCCGATCGACCTGATTCCGGACAGGAACGACCGCCGGGCGACCGGAGCGAAGAACTGCGCAATCGTCTCGCGCCATGGGTCGAGGCGCGCCCAGTGCAGGTCGGCCATGCCAAGTCGCTTGTGCGCGTGGGCGATGGTGTCCGCGAGGCCGAGGAACGAGTGATAGGGACGAGCGAATCGCCCGGAGTCGACAACCAGCGCGTCGGCGACCTGCAGCGCATCGCGAAGCTCGCGCGAGCCGAACGGCGGCGTGCCGAGCCACCAGATGTTCGTGGGCACGCCGCTGACCAGCAGCGGATCGACGAGCGCACCTAAATGCGACGCCGCAGCGCCGCGAACGTGCAGCGTCACCAGCTC
>DASWGF010000053.1:0-13191 GCA_036393875.1 Candidatus Dormiibacterota bacterium | reverse complement strand
GCCGGGGCGCGGCAGGTACGATTCCAGGGGGCTTTCTTTCGTACTGACATAGCTGAGGAGGCGGTGTAGTGCAGCCAGTCGTCGGCATCATCCTCGGCTCCAAGTCAGATTTGCCGCTGATGGAGTCCTGCGTCAAAGTCCTCGACGAGCTCGAGTTGATGCACGAGGTCAAGGTCTGCTCGGCCCACCGGAACCCCAGAGGCGTCATGGAGTGGGCCACCTCGGCGCGAGAGCGCGGGCTGAAGGTCGTGATCGCGGCGGCGGGCGGCGCCGCGCATCTTCCCGGCGTCGTCGCCGCCTGGACTGATCTCCCGGTGATCGGCGTCCCCGTCCCGACACAGCATCTGGGTGGCGTCGACTCCCTGTATTCGATCGTGCAGATGCCCGCCGGGATCCCGGTGGCGACGGTCGCCATCGGCGAGGCGGGCGCCAAGAACGCCGCCTGGCTCGCAGCGCGCATCATCGGCATCTCGGATGGCGCGGTTGCGCAGCGGCATCTAGAGAAGCGAGCGGCCCTCGCCACGTGACCGCGAAGAAGGCGCCCCGCGTACGCCTGCTCGACACCACGTTTCGCGACGCCCAGCAATCGCTGCTCGGCGGCAACCTGCTCGGGGCCGAGATCGTTCCCGTCGCCGGCAAGATGGATGCCATCGGGTTTGCCGCGATGGAGGCGTTCGGCGGCGCCACCTTCGAGACGCAGGTGCGGCGGCGCGAAGATCCATGGGCTTACCTCCGCAAGCTGAACAAGGCGACGCCGAACACTCCGATCCAGGCCCTCATCCGCGGCCAGAACCTGGTCGCCAATCGCAACTTCGCCGACGACGCGGTCGAGCTCTTCATCAAGCACTCGGCCAAAAACGGCATCGACGTCTTCCGCGTCTTCGACCCTCTGAACGACCTCCGCAACATGGAGGCCGCGATCGGAGCCGCGCTCAAGGCCAAGAAGAGGGTGCAGGGCGCGTTGAGCTACGCAGTCTCCCCAGCCCACAGCATCGAGCTTTGGTGCTCGCTCGCGAAGGGACTGGTCGACATGGGCGCCCACGACATCGTCATCAAGGACACGTCCGGGCTGCTGAGCCCTCAGGCGACCTGGGAGCTGGTGACCGCTCTGAAGCAGACGGTCAAGGTCCCGATCAACGTCCACTCGCATTGCTCGAGCGGGATGGCGCCGATGGCATACATGGCCGCGGTCGAGGCGGGCGCGGACGTGCTCGACGTCGCCATGTCACCGCTGGCCTGGGGAACTTCGCAGCCGGCCGCGGAGAGCGTCATCGCGGCGCTGCAGGGTGGCGAATATGACACGGGGTTGGACCTCGACAAGCTGTGGGACGTCCAGCATGACGTCGAATCGCTGAAGCGAGAGCACATCGCCGAGCTGAGCCCGGTGGCGGATCGCGTCGATGCCAGCATCCTCCGCTACCACCTGCCCGGCGCCACGCTGGAGGACATCCACCGGCAGCTCGACGCCCATGGCGCGGCTGACCGCCTGGCCGAGGTCTTGGAGGAGGTCAGCCGAGTCCGGCTCGAGCTGGGCTACCCGCCGCTGGTCGCGCCGATCCGGCAGATGATCGCGACGCAGGCCGTCTACAACGTCATCGGAGGCGACCGCTACGCGACCGTTACCCAGGAGCTGAAGGACTACCTGCAGGGGTTGTACGGACGGCCGCCGGTGCCGGCCGACCCAGAGCTCCGCCGCCTGGTCCTCGGCCGCGAAGAGCCGATCACGATCCGGCCCGCCGATTTGCTCGAACCGCAGGTCGAGGCAGCGCGGCAGCAGCTCAGGAAGATGAACCTGGATACGAGCGACGATTCGGTTCTCATCCAGCTTCTGTTTCCCAATCTCGCGATCGATTACCTGCGCGAGCCCGCGCGGTCCGACGGCGAAAAAAAGCGGCCCGCCGCTGTGAGCACGGCCCCGCCCACACCGGCGCCCGAGCCGGCGCCGGCAACCCTGGCTGCCGCACCGCCGGTCACGGCTGAGTTCGACGTCGAGGTCGACGGCGAGGTGTTCAAGGTTCGCGTCAGCGGCGCCGGCATGACCGTCATTCCAGGCACCGGAGCGGCCGCGGGCTCGGCGCCACCTGCGAGTCCCGCGCCGCCTCGGTCCGGCGAGGGCACGGTGATCGCGCCGATGCAGGGCTTGATAGTCAAGATCCCCGTCCAGGCAGGCGACGCCGTCAAACTCGGCGACGTGGTGGCCGTGCTTGAAGCGATGAAGATGCAGAACGACATCGTCACCACCGTGGCCGGCACCGTGCGAGAGGTCTACGTGAAAGAAGGCGAGGTCGTGAGTCCCAACCAGCCTCTGCTCGCGGTGGGATGAAAAACAAGCTCTTTACAAAAGTCCTGGTCGCCAATCGTGGCGAGATCGCAATTCGCGTCATGCGCGCGTGCCGGGAGCTGGGCATTGCGACCGCGGCGGTGTATTCGGATGCGGATCGAAACGCGATCCACGTTCGGTACGCCGACGAGGCGCATCACATCGGCGGCGCGTCACCGTCCGAGTCGTACCTTCAACTCGATCGCATCGTCAAGGTCGCTCACGACTGCGGCGCCGAGGCGATCCATCCCGGCTACGGCTTCCTGTCCGAAAAGGCCGCGTTTCCCGACGCTTGCGATGCGGCCGGGATCAAATTCATCGGCCCGCCCGGCTCGGCCATGCGCGCACTGAGCTCGAAGCTCGCGGCGCGCAAGCTCGCGGCCGATAACGGCGTCCCGGTCACTCCCGGAAGCGGCGCGATCTCCGATCACGCCGCGGCTGTCGCCGCGGCCAAAGAGATCGGCCTGCCCGTTCTGGTCAAGCCGTCGGGCGGAGGCGGCGGGATCGGCATGAAGGTGGTCGAATCAGAGCGAGAGCTGGCGGGTGCGATCGAAAGCAGCGCGCAGGCGGCCCGCTCAGCGTTTGGCGATCCGACCATCTACATCGAGCGGTACGTGCGCAAGCCGCGGCACATTGAGATCCAGGTCATTTGTGACCGCGAGGGCAATGCGGTCCACCTCGGCGAGCGCGAGTGTTCGATCCAACGGCGCCATCAGAAGATCATGGAAGAGACTCCGTCCCCGGCAGTCACCCCTGAGATCCGCTCCGCCATGGGCAAGGCCGCGCTCAGAGCCGCCAGGGCGGCGGGTTACGTCAATGCCGGAACGGTGGAGTTCATCTTCAGCGAAGGCGAGTTCTACTTCCTCGAGGTCAACGCGAGGCTCCAGGTCGAGCATCCCATCACCGAGGCCGTCACGGGCATCGACCTGGTCAAAGAGCAGATCCGGGTCGCCGCGGGACTACCTCTCAGCTTCTCCCAGCAGGACGTGACCTGGACCGGGCACGCGATCGAGATGCGGATCAATGCCGAGGACCCCGTCCGCAAGTTCATGCCGAACCCAAAGCGAATCGCGCGCTGGGTGGCGCCGGCCGGACCCGGTGTTCGAGTCGACTCAGGTTTCGGGCCCGGCTCCGATGTGCCCCCCAACTACGACTCGCTTCTGGCCAAGCTCATCGTCCACGGCGCGGATCGCGCGGAGGCGATCGCGCGCGCGGGCCGGGCCTTGCGCGAGTTCGTCGTAGTCGGGCCGGCGACCACCATCAGCTATCACCGCGCCATCCTCGACAGCCCCGACTTTCGCTCCGGCAACCTGAGCACGCGCTTCATCGACGATCATCCCGACCTGGTCGAAAAGGCCAAGCAGCTCGCCGGCGATGTGTCGCCTTTCGACTATGGCCCCGATCCACGCCACGTCGCCGCCGCCGCGGCCGCGGTGGCCGCGGTAGTGAATAGAACCTGAGCGAGCTCTCGCATCCCGCAGGCGGTCCGCCTTTCGAGGTGGTGCAGACCAGGATCGCCGGCAGGTCCGGGCCGTTCGTGATCCGCGAGGACGTGATCAGGTTTCCTGACGGTGCCGAAGCCACCTACACCGTGGTGACCAACCCCGACTCGGCGTTCGTCGTCCCCTACTTCGACAACGCCGACACGATGCTCGTGCGCCAGTGGCGCCACGCGTGGGACGAGTCGTCGTGGGAGGTGCCGGCCGGGACATTTGATGGCGGCGAGGATCCGTTGACGTGCGCCAGTCGCGAGCTGGCGGAGGAAACCGGACTCATCGCCTCTCGCTACACGTCGCTTGGGGTCGTGCACGGCGCAGCGTTCCTCACCGGACGCGCCCACATGTTCCTGGCCGAAGGCCTCACCGCGTCAGAGCGCAACCCGGAAACGTACGAGCAGGACATGGAGGTTCGTCGCCTGCCTTTCAAGGCAGCGTTGCAGGCAGCCCTCGACGGCGACATCGCGCACTCGGGCTCGGTCACCGCCCTGGTGCGCGCGGCCCACGCCCTCAAGTTGCTCTAGCTAGAAGGAGATGGCGAGGGCGTAGCGCTGGGCAAGGCCTGCGGGCTGGGCGACGGGCTCTGCTCGCCGCGCCTACTTGCGCCGCCGTGAGTTTCGGCTGGTCCGGCGAAAGTGAGGTCATACTCCGCGGCGATGTTGGTGCCGCCCACATCCTGGACGGTCGACAGCACCACCAGTTTGTACGTGCCGTGCGGCTTAAGGTCCAGGCCGTCGATTGTGACCGTGCGGTTGGCGTAGACGGGGCTGCCGCCGACCTGCTTGCCCTTGCTGTCCAGGATGATGACGCCGGTCGTGACGCTCTCGGGCTTCAAGTCGCTGTCAAAGGTGATCTTGACCGTGCCGGGCGACACTTCGACGCTGACGACCTCGGCGCCTTTGCCCAGCGTCAACAGGGGACCGGCCGCCGCCTCGTCGATGAGGAACTGCTGGCTGCCCTGCGTGCGCACGAGGGTCAGGGTTTCCTCGTATGTGCTGACGTCCAACTTGTCATGTGACAGCACGATCCGGACCACGAACTGCGCCATGTCAGGGTGGTCGCCCGTGATCGACTGCGTGAGGAGGTAGTACCGGGAGAAGCTCGGGTCGCCAGTCACCACGAGGTTCAACCCACCGCCCGCGCTCGAGTAGGCCTTTCTGCCGTTTTCGTCGAGATACGCCGTCGCCTTGACCCCGTCCTGGTTCTTGCGCGCCTGCATGAACGTGTTCACGGCCGAGGTGGCGGCGTCCAACGCGGATGGCCTCGGGGGTGGCGGGGGCGCCGATGCGCCGAACACCGCGGCTCCGCGGAAGTAAATGAATGAGACGCCGTTGGGGGCCCAGGCGGGGAGGTGGTACGTCCCCTCCGCCAGCTTGGTCAGGCCCGTGCCGTCAGGGCGGACCTCCCAGAGATCCGTGTCACTGCCAAGAAGGATCTCGTCCTGGGTCGACCAGGTGGGTTCGCCGAAGGGCAGCGTCGCCGTGGTCTTGCCGCCGACGTCTGCGATGACGACGCCCTGCGCGGTCGAGTACATGAGTCCGGTGGCGTCAGGCGACCAACCCAGGAGCTGGGCGCCCGCGAGGCCGAGCACGATGCCCTTCCCGGTGGCGATATCGAACACGTACAGGGATTGGTCTTGCGTGTACGCAAGGTGGGCGCCGTCAGGCGCGAACGAGATGGAGACGATCGACCTGCCGGCTGGGAACGAGGCCAGCTTGACGGGCAGGTCGGTGCCCTCTGCGTAGACGCCGTCTGCGGCGGCCCACTCCACTCCATCCTTCTCCCAGCCGACGAGCAATGGCGCGGGTGTGGCGGAAATCTCCGACGTGACGACGTGCGCCTTCAGGTCGAGGATGTCGATCTTGCCGTTGCTGAGGACCGCTATCCGGTCACCGGCCGGGGCGAGGGCCGCCGACGTGACGCCGCCGGGAATGAGCACTGTGACGTCTCCGCCGGCCGCCGGCACCGCATCGAGCGCGCCGTTGCTCGTGATGAAGTACACGGTCGACGAATCCGGCGACCACTGAACGTTCGTGGCGCCCGCCGGGAAGTTCACGAGCTGGTGCTGGTCCGGAAGCTGCGCGCGTGGCGACGGGCTGGGGACGGGCGTCGGCGTGGGCGACGGAGAGGGCGCCGGGGGCTGGGTTACGAACGTGATTGTTTTCGGCACCGCGAGTTTTTCTCCCGAGGCGGTCCTGGCACCGGGGCCGATGGTCACCTGGTACTGGGTGTTGGGCGCCAGGTTTCCGCTCGTGGGCTGAACGAAAAGGGTGTTCGCGGACCACGAGAACGCGACGGTCGTAGCCGGCGTGATCTGGACCGCGCTCTCTGTGGAGGGATGGTTCATCGGCTGATTGAAGTTGACCAGGATCGGCTGCTGGAGCCGCACGGCGCTCTGGTCGTTCATCGGGCTCGTGACGAGCACATCCCTCGTCAGGCTGCCGGTCGACCCGCTGGTGAGGGCGGTGAATACGACGGCCGCGGCGATGAGGATCACGCCCACCGCCGCCCCCGCCCACGCGAGGCCGGCCGGCCCGAAGGCTTTCCGCAACCAGGGCACGGTGCTCCCACCCATGCCCCAGGCCCGGTTCATGAGCTGGCGTCGCAGCGCCGAGCGGAAGGCGTCGTCGAGGGGAGGGTCTTCGGTCATGCGACCCGCGCGCAGCAGGTCGGCGACGTGCTTCAGCTCTCCGTCCTGGAGGATGTCGTCGAGCTCTGGATCGTGGTGCATGCTCATTCGGCCGGCCTCAGGGTGCCGGACTCGTCGCGCAGGCGGCTCACCCCGCGGTGGATGAGGAGCTTGACCGCGCCCGCCGTCTTGCCCATCGCGACGGCGATGTCCTCGATCTTCATATCCTCCTGGAACTTGAGCACGAGGGCAGTTTTCTGCTGAGCAGGCAGCGCCTCGACGAGCACCCAGATGCGGCGGATCTCATCGCGATGCGCGGCCTCCTCCTCGAGTGGCGGTCCCCCGATGGAAAGGTCGTGGAAGTCCTCCAGTGGAGACGAGGGTCGCAAGGTGCGGTATCGGTCGGCGATGGCGTTGACAGCGATCTGGTAGAGCCAGGCAGCAAAAGGACGCCCCGTGTCCTGGTATCGGGGCATGGCCTTCAGAGCCTTCATGAAGATCTCCGAAGTAACGTCCTCTGCCGCGGTTTGCTCCCTCACTCTTGAATACACGAACCGGTAAATCTGCTGAAAATGGCGGTCGTAGAGCGCCCCGAACTGCCGGGGGTCCCGCTTGGCGCGCTCGACGAGATCGCTCTCGTCGTCGCGAGGCGGGTCGCTCACGGGCCCTTCAGCCTGCGACCGTTCAAACGACGCGCCGTTCGAACTGGTTACAGAGCATCGGGGAGTTCGTGGGGGGCGCGGGAGGCATGTAGGTGTCGATTATCGGGTTCGCCATCATGTCGCTTAACGAAGCCCTACCATCCCACAGCATCTAGTGGGCTGGACCGTTCTATCCACAATATCTGCTCCGAGCTTCGGCGCCGGTATAATCGCGCTGTCCCCAGTGTTCATTGGGAGCCGGCGCCTCTATTGATCGAGCGATACTCTCCGCCTGCCATCCGGGCGGTCTGGGCCGACCAGCACCGGTTCGAGTTGTTTCTGCGCATCGAGATCCTGGCGTGCGAGGCCTGGGCCGGCCTGGGCCGCATCCCTGAGTCCGCGCTGTCCAAGATCCGCAAGGCAACGTTCGACGCCACCCGGATCGCCGAGGTCGAGGCCAGGGTTGGGCACGACGTGATTGCTTTTCTGACGGTCATCAACGAGTCGATCGGACAGCCTGAAGCACGCTACGTACACCTCGGTATGACGAGCCAGGACCTGAACGACACGGCCATGGCGGTCCAGCTGGTGGAGTCGTCCCGGATCATCGCTCGCGACGTCGGGAGCGTCCGCGAGGCGGCCGCGGAGCTGGCAGTCCGCCATCGCAAGACACTGATGGCCGGCCGGACGCACGGCATCGTCGCGGAGCCGACTACGTTTGGCTTCAAGGTGGCCGGATGGGTGGCCGAGCTCGACCGCGCGCTCGCGCGATTGAAGCGGGCCACCGACGAGGTCGCGGTGGGTCGCGTCAGCGGGGCGGTGGGCACGCATGCGACGGTGGACCCGCGAGTCGAGGAGCATGTCTGCGCCGCGCTCGATCTGAAGGCGGACCCCATCACCACCCAGGTCGTGGCGCGCGACCGCCACGCCAGCTTCATGTCCGCGCTGGCACTGGCGGCAGGGGCGTTGGAGAGGATCGCGATCGAGATTCGCCACCTGCAGCGGAGCGAGGTCGGCGAGGCCTTCGAGCCTTTCGGCAAGGAGCAGAAAGGAAGCTCCGCGATGCCGCACAAGCGCAACCCTGTGATGACCGAGCGCGTCTGCGGTCTGGCGCGGGTCGTGCGCGGCCATCTCGTGACCGCGCTCGAGAACACCGGACTCTGGCACGAGCGAGACATCAGCCACTCTTCGGCCGAACGCATCATCTTCCCGGATGCCTGTGCCGCGGTCGACTTCATGGCGCTCGAGATGAAAACGGTTCTGGTCGGTCTTGAGGTACGGCCCAAGCGAATGCTTCGCAACCTTCAGTTTGGTGGCGGCGTTGTGTTCTCTCAGCGGGTGCTGCTCGCCCTGGTCGACAGCGGCATGTCCCGCGAGGATGCGTATGTGGTGGTGCAGAAAGCCGCGATGGAGGCGCTCGACGAGGAAGGTCCAGGATTCCGAGCGCTCCTGGAGAAGGACGGCGAGGTCATGAAGCGGATCGGCGGGCGCCTCGACGACGTCTTCGATCCTTGGGCCGGTCTGGAGCACACCGACCTCGCTTATGATCGCCTCGGGCTAGGGGTGCCGCGCTGATTGAGCCTGGATTGGCTGGGCCGTTATCGTGAAGGCCCGATGATCGCCGGGCCGGCTGTAATCGAGACCGACCTTCCGCTCAAGCTCTTCTCGCGCGGCAAGGTCCGCGACACGTACGAGCTGGGCGCGGACCGGCTGCTCATGGTCGCCACCGACCGCATCTCCGCTTTCGACCGCGTCCTGCCCAACGGCATCCCCGACCGCGGCAAGGTCCTGACCCAGCTTTCCGTCTTCTGGTTCTCGCAAACGCACGCGTTCCAGGAAAACCACCTCGTCTCGGGGATGGTCCCGGACCTTCCGGCGGCGCTGCGCGAACGGCGCGGCGAGCTGGCGGGCCGCTTCATGATCGTGCGCAAGGCGAAGCGCATCGACTTCGAGTGCGTGGTGCGCGGATATCTGGCCGGAAGTGCCTGGAAGGAGTACCAGGACTCGCGCACGCTGGCCGGTGAGGAGATGCCGCCCGGCCTGCGCGAAAGCGAGCGGCTCGCCTACCCGACCTTCTCGCCGGCGACCAAGGCGGCGAGCGGCCACGACGAGAACATCACCTTCGCGCAGTTGAAGAAGGAGCTTGGCGACGAGCTCGCCACGAAGCTTCGCGACGCGAGCATGGAGCTTTACAAGTTCGCGTCCACGCTCGCCGAGCGCCGAGGGCTCATCCTCGCGGACACGAAGTTCGAGTTCGGCCTCATCGACGACGACCTGGTCCTCATCGACGAAGCGCTCACGCCCGACAGCTCGCGCTATTGGGAAGCGGCCACGTACCTGATCGGGACGTCGCCGCAGTCGTACGACAAGCAGTTCGTGCGCGACTGGCTTCTCCGCTCCGGCTGGGACAAGGAGTCGGAGCCGCCGGCGTTGCCAGACGACATCGTCGCGCAGACGCGCGAGCGTTATCTCACCGCGTATCAGCGGCTGGTGGGCAAGCCGCTGTTTCCGCGCAAGCCGCGCAACGAATGATGCGGGTGGTGGCGAGGGTCATCGTGACGCCCAAGCCAGTCGTCAACGATCCGCAGGGCATCACCGTCAAGCAGGGACTGGCCACGCTCGGGTTTCGCGAGGTCGAAGACGTCCGCATCGGCAAGTACATAGAGGTGAGCATGGAGGCCGAGAGCATGCACGAGGCGCGTGAGCGGGTCGAGGCCATGTGCCGGCAACTGCTCGCCAATCACATCATCGAGGACTTCAATTTCGAAGTCGATCAGGGGGTTCGTCGATGAAGTTCGGAGTCGTGGTCTTCCCGGGCACGTGGTCGGACCGCGACTGCGGCTGGGTGATCGACCAGGTCCTCGGCGCGCAGCTTCAATACCTCTGGCACAAGGACGCGGACCTCAAGGGCTGCGACTGCGTCATCCTGCCGGGCGGGTTTGCATACGGCGATTACCTGCGCACCGGAGCGATCGCGCGCTTCGCACCCGTGATGCAGGAGATAGGCGAGTTCGCCGATCGCGGCGGCCTGGTGTGGGGCATCTGCAACGGCTTCCAGATCCTTTGCGAAGCCGGACTCCTTCCAGGAGCATTGATCCGCAACGCCTCGCTCGAGTACCGCTGCGAGTGGACTCACCTGTCGGTTGAACGGACCGACCTGGCTTTCACCTCTCAATGCGCGGACCGCGAGGTGATCCGCGTACCCATCGGGCACGGCGAAGGCAGCTACTTCGCCGAACCCGCCGTCCTCTCGCGCCTCGAACAGAACGGCCAGGTGGTCTTCCGTTACTGCGACGCCGGCGGCCGCGTGGTGCCCGGCGCCAACCCGAACGGCTCGCTGCACAACATCGCGGGCATCATCAACAAGCGCGGCAACGTGCTCGGGATGATGCCCCATCCGGAGCGGTGCTCCGAGCCCGAGCTGGGCGGCGCCGATGGGCTCAAGCTTTTCCGCTCTGTGGCCGGCCACGGGCTGAAGGTACTGGTCACGTGAGCCTCGACACCGTAGATTCCCGGCGGCTGAGGGAGGTCGCCCTGACGCCGGAGGAGTACCGCGTGATCGTCGAGAAGCTCAGGCGGCCGCCGAACGCTGTCGAGCTCGGGATGCTCGGGGTGCTCTGGTCGGAACACTGCTCATACAAATCGTCCAAGGCACTGCTGCGCCGGCTGCCCTCCACCGGCGACGCGGTGCTGCAGGGACCGGGCGAGAATGCGGGAGCGGTCGAGATCGGGGCGGGCTGGGCCGCCGTGTTCAAGATCGAATCGCACAACCATCCCTCGGCCATCGAGCCGTACCAGGGCGCGGCGACCGGCGTCGGCGGCATCATCCGCGATGTGATCGCGATGGGAGCTCGGCCGATCGCCCTCCTCGATTCGCTGCGCTTCGGTCCGCTGCCAGGCTCGCGCCATCACTTCGATGGCATCGTCGCCGGCATCGGCGGCTATGGGAACTGCATCGGCATCCCGACCGTGGGGGGCGAAGTCTACTTCGACGAGTGCTACGCGAACAACCCGATCGTCAACGCGATGTGCGTCGGCCTGGTGCGGGTCGACCGGCTGATGAGGGCCCGGGCAGAGGGCACGGGCAACAGCCTCATGCTGGTCGGTGCGGACACCGGCCGGGATGGTATCCACGGCGCCTCGTTTGCCTCGGTCGAGCTCGACGAGTCGAGCTCGGAGCGCCGCCCCGCGGTGCAAGTCGGCAACCCGTTTCTCGAGAAGTGCCTGCTCGAGGCATGCATGGATCTCGCCCAGACCGATGCGGTCGTCGCGGTGCAGGATCTTGGAGCGGCCGGCCTCACGTCGTCGGTGGCCGAGTGCGCGGGTCGTGTTCCGGGCGCCGGCGCGCGCATCGATGTCTCGCTTGTCCCGCGGCGTGAGCGCGGCATGACGCCCTACGACGTGATGCTGTCGGAGTCGCAGGAACGCATGCTCGTGGTGGTCCAGAGAGGACGCGAGTCCGAGGTCGAGCGCATATTCCAGATCTGGGACCTGACCTCAGCCGTGATCGGCGACGTGACCGATGACGGCCACCTGACAGTCTTCGACCAGACCCAGGTGGTGGCTCGGCTGCCGATCGACCTGCTCACCGACGGGGCGCCGCTTCGCCGGCTGGCGAGCATCCCGCCGGAGCCCCCGCCTTCGCTCCACCTCGACTCGCTGCCCCCGCTGCTCGACCCTGGTGAGTCGCTGCTCCGCCTGCTGGCGAGCCCGAACCTGTGCAGCCGGCGGCCGATCTTCCGCCGCTACGATCACATGGTCGGCGACTCGACGGTGGTGGCGCCGGGTGGCGACGCGGCCCTGCTGCGCGTAAAGGGCACGCGGCTTGGGCTGGCGATGACGACGGACTGCAACGCCCGCTACTGCCACCTCGATCCGAACCTGGGCGCCCAACACGCTGTCGCCGAAGCCGCCCGCAACATTGTGGCCACGGGCGCTCGCCCGCTTGCAGTCACGGACTGCCTGAACCTCGCCAACCCCGACCGGCCGGAGGTCTACTGGGAGCTCGAAGAAACGATCGCGGGCCTCGCGCAGGCTTGCCGCGCGCTGGAGGTCCCCATCGTCAGCGGCAACGTGAGCCTTTACAACGATTCCGCCGGCACCTCTGCCATTCACCCCACTCCAGTTGTGGGCATGATCGGCGTCATCGACGACTACGGGCGCCGCCTGGAGGCGGGGCTGAAGGACGAGGGCGACTTCGTGCTGCTGGTGGGGTCGAGCCACAACGATCTCGGCGGCAGCGAGTATTTGAAGGTCGAGCACGGAACCGTGGCGGGCCGCCCGCCTGCGCTCGACCTCGCCCGAGAAGGCGCGGTCAACAGGCTGATCCTCGCCGCGGCCAAGGCCGGCCAGCTCCGCTCGGCACACGATTGCGCAGACGGAGGCATGCTCGTGGCCCTCGCGGACTGCTGCCTCTTGGGCGGCATGGGAGTGCGCTGTCCGGCGTTGCGCCCGGAGGCGCCCCTCCGGCTCGATGCCGCGTTCTTCGGCGAGACGCCAGGGCGCTTCATCGTGAGTGTGGCGTCGCGCGCGATGCCTGAGCTCCAGACCCTGGCGCGTCGCCACCACGTCGAGATCTCGCTGCTCGGCATTTCTGGAGGAGATACTGTCGAGTTCGAAGGCCAGTTCCGTCTGTCGCTCGACCAGATCCGTCAGGCATGGGAAACGGGGTTGAGCTTCTAACCGTGTGCGGAGTCTTCGGGATCTGCGCGGCCCGCGGGGTCGATGTCGCGAACATCACCTACTTCGGGATGTTCGCGCTGCAGCATCGCGGCCAGGAGTCGGCCGGCATCGCGGTCTCCGACGGCCATTCCGTGCGAGTACATCGCGACATGGGCCTGGTCGCCCAGGTGTTCACGCCCGCCATCGTCAAGGGCATGGGCGAGGGCTCGATCATCGCGCTGGGCCACACGCGATACTCGACGACCGGCTCGAGCCGGGCCGAGAATGCGCACCCTCTCCCGTTTCACCACCCTCAGCTCGGCCCCGGCGCCATCGCGCACAACGGCAACCTTCTCAATGCAGAAGCGCTGCGCCGACAGCTCGAAGAGGATGGGGTGACGTTCGACAGCGGCCTGGACACCGAGGTCATGGCCCGCCTGATCG
>DASWGF010000052.1:0-2419 GCA_036393875.1 Candidatus Dormiibacterota bacterium | reverse complement strand
CCTGTTCTATGAACCCTCTACACGGACACGCCTGTCCTTCGAGGCGGCGATGCTCCGGTTGGGCGGCCGCACGATGGGCACCGACAACGCGCGCGAGTTCTCGTCCGCCGCGAAGGGCGAGACGCTCGAGGACACGATTCGTATCGTGAGCGGCTACGCCGACCTCATTGTCCTGCGCCACAACGAACAGGGCGCGGCCAAGCGCGCCGCGGCCGTGAGCTCGGTTCCGGTCATCAATGCTGGCGACGGCCCCGGCCAGCATCCGACGCAAGCTCTGCTCGACCTCTACACGATCCGTGATGAGCTCGGCCACATCGACGGCGTCCGCGTCGCGATGGTGGGAGACCTCGCCAACGGCCGCACCGCCAGATCGCTGGCGTACCTGCTGACCAAGTTCCGCGACATCCGCGTCTGCTTCGTCGCGCCCCCGCAAGTGGCGATGAGGGATGACATCAAGGAACACCTGGACGAGCATCACGTGCAGTGGGTGGAGTCGGAAGACCTCGACGCCGTCCTTCCCCAGGTCGACGTGATCTACCAGACGCGCATCCAGAAGGAGCGTTTCAGGGACGAGGCCTCCTACCTCGCGCTCAAAGGCGTCTATCGCATCGACGCCTCGACGCTGGCTCGCATGAAGAAGGAGTCGATCGTGATGCACCCGCTGCCCAGGGTCGATGAGATCGCGCCCGAGGTCGATGCGGACCCTCGTGCCGCTTACTTCCGCCAGGCTCGCAACGGCCTCTACATCCGGATGGCGCTGCTGGACAAGGTGCTGGCATGAGCATCACGCAGGGAAGGCTCAAGGCCACCGTGATGGATGCGGACCAGATCCGCCGCTCGCTGTCGCGAATCGCGCACGAGATCCTTGAGCGCAATCGCGGCGCCGGCGACCTGGTTCTGGTCGGCGTCATGGCCAAAGGGGACCACCTCGCCCGCAGGCTCGCGGACAGCTTGATGGAGCTCGAGCTGGCGCCGGTCGCGGTCGGTGCGCTCGACATCGGCAACCACCGCGACGACCGGCACCTGCGCGTGCCCGCGCATAGCGGACCATCGGTCATGCCGGACATCGACGGCAAGGTGGTCGTGCTGGTGGACGACGTCATCCACCATGGGCGGACGGCGCGAGCCGCGATGGATGCGCTCATGGATTTCGGGCGCCCGCGGGCCATCCAGCTGGCCGTGCTCGTCGACCGGGGCCACCGCGAGCTGCCGATCCGTCCGGATTACATCGGCAAGAACGTCCCCACCTCGGACTCGGAGCGCATCGAGGTCCTCGTCACCGAGGAGGACGGCATCGACCAGGCGGTGATAGTTGCCGTCTAGGAATCGCCACGCGGCGCTGGTGCTCGAGGACGGCCGCGTCTTCGTCGGCGCGGCGCTGGGAGCTGATGTTCTCGGCCAAGGTGAGGTCGTCTTCAACACCGCCATGACCGGCTACCAGGAGGTGCTGACCGATCCCTCTTATGCCGGGCAGATGGTATGCATGACCTACCCGCTCCAGGGCAACTACGGAGTGCGTGAAGCCGATGCAGAGTCAGCTCGCCCGTGGGCGCGGGCGCTGGTCGTGCGCTGGGCATGCCCGGTGCCGAGCCACCACTCCAGCGAGGCTTCGCTCGACGAGTACCTGCGGCGGTGGCGCGTGCCCGCGATCGCGGACATCGACACCCGCGCGCTGACCCGGCACATCCGCAAGCACGGCGCGCTCCGAGCCGTCCTCACGCATGAAGAGACAGCGCCCGATCGGAAGCGTCTGGAAGATCTGGCGCTGGCCGCGCGTCGCGTCACTCCGCTCGCAGAGCAGGACCTGGTCGCCGAGACGTCACGGACGGCGACCGCGGAATGGCTCGATCCCCTTCCACTCGAGCTGCGCCTGCCGCACCGGGCGGACGGAGATGGGCTCGTGATCGCGGTCGTCGACTACGGCGTGAAGTCGAACATCCTCCGCTCCTTGCGCGAGCGCGGGTGCCGTGTGATCGTGCTTCCACACACGGCCTCTTGGTCGGATGTCGAAGCCGCGGGCGCGGATGGGCTCGTGCTGTCCAACGGCCCGGGTGACCCGGCCGTCCTCGATCGGCCGGTCGAGCTGGCACGCGATGCCCTCGAGCGCATTCCCCTGTTCGGCATCTGCCTGGGCCATCAGATCATGGGCCGAGCCGCCGGCGCCACCACTTCGCGGCTCCCTTACGGCCACCACGGCGCCAACCACCCGGTCAAGGACTTTGAAACCGGCCGGGTGCACATCACCAGCCAGAACCACGAGTTCCAGGTGGACGCGGCTTCGCTGCCGCCCGGCGACTTCTTCGTCTCGCAGCGCAACCTCAACGACGGTTCCGTCGAGGGCCTAGGCCACCGCACCCTGCCCGCCTTCAGCGTCCAGTACCACCCCGAGGGCTGCCCCGGGCCGCAGGACAACCAGCAC
>DASWGF010000051.1:0-8029 GCA_036393875.1 Candidatus Dormiibacterota bacterium | reverse complement strand
TACTCCGGTGAAGCCTTCGATCGCGTCGGGCTCGCGGCGTTGGTCGGCGAGCGCCTCGGTGCGCTGGGCGATCGGCTCGGCCCGATCCTGCTGCAGTTTCCGCCCACGCGCCAGATCAACCTGGCCCTGCTTGACGGGCTTTTGTCCGCGCTTCGACGACCCGCCGCGGCGGAGTTCCGGCATGACTCGTGGTTCCACGACGACACCTACAGCGTGCTGAAAGCGCACCGAGCGGCGTTGGTTGTCACTGACGAGGAGAAGTGGCCGCGCGCGCCATTCGTCGAGCTCAGCCCGATCGCGTATTTCCGGCTGCGCCGCGGATACACGTCCCGTGCGCTGGCGCCGTGGATCGACACTCTGCGATCCGCCCTAGCTGCGCATGACGAGGTCCATGTGTATTTCAAGCACGACCCGCAGGCGCCGCGGCTGGCGCTGCGCGTGCAGCGCGCCATCGCCACGCCGTAATCAGGTCGCCTCCGCCTCCTCCGGGTGGGAGGGTTCGGCCGGGACCGTCGGCTCCATCGCTCGCGTCGACTCCGCAGCCCTCCTCCGGCGCCTGCGCCGCCGCCGGCTCCGTTGGCTCACACCGTCCGCCGGTCGCGTAACCTCTGCCGTCTCGCTCGAGACCGCCACCGCCTCCGGCTCGATCGACTCCATCGGCGCCGCCGCCACCGCGGGCCTTGGAGCCCGAGCCCGGCGGATCAGGATCGGGATGGCTACCGCGGCGACGACAGACATCAACAGCGAGGCCAGCTGCGCCTGCCGCAAGCCGTAAAGGATGGTGGGGTCGGTTCGGAAGTAGCTCAACCAGAACCGGCCGACCCCGTACAGGCCGAGATAGACCAGGCCCGCGACGCCGTCAGGAAGTTTCGCCTTCAGGCGTTGGTGAAACGGAAGCAGCAATGCCAGCAGGCCGAGCGTGAGCACCATCTCGTACGCGACCTCCGGGTGCACCACTTCGCCAGGCTGACCCAGCGTGCTCGGGTTGACGTACTCGACGCCCCACGGTTGGTTGGTGGGCGTCCCGTGGTGCTCGCCGTTGATCACGTCCCCGATGCGGCCTACGGCCAGACCGATCATCGCCGCCGGCCCGCCCGCGTCGATGACCTTCCAAAACGAGAAATGTGCGCGCCGCGCCCAGATGTACGCGCCGAGGATCGCACCGAACAATCCTCCCCACTGGCTGATGCCCCCTTCCGTGATGTAGAAGATGTGGAGCAGCTGGCCGGAAAAGAGCTTGAAGTTCTCCCAGACAAAGAGGGCACGCGCGCCGACCAGGCCCAGCAGCACCATCCATGTCACCCCGTCCGCGCCGCGGCTGACGTCGATGTCGTCTTTGGCCAGCAGCCAGAGGCCAAGCCGAGCCGCGGCAAGGATTCCGAGCACCGAGAAAACCCCGTGCCAGGTGATCAGCAACGGCCCGATCTGAAACAGGTTCGGATCGATGTTGATGACGATCGTCAGGAACATCACTACCGAATCGTGCGGTTGATCCGTTCCAGAGCAACCTCTTTTGGCAGCAGCGCAAGCGTGTAGTGGATGGGCAGCGAAACCTTCTTGCCGGTGAGGGCCAGCCGGATGGGCGTAAAGAGCTTGTTCTTGCTGATACCGGTGCGCGTTACAACCTCTTCGAGGGCATTCTCGATCGGCTCGGCCTCCCACGAGACATCCTTGATCGCCTCTACGGCCAGCCGCAGGCGTTCGATCGAATCGGCATCCAGGGCCGGCGGCTCTGGCTCCTGCCACAGGTAGTCGAGGTAGTCGCCCGCGTCGGCGAGCTTGGTCATGCGCGTTTTCAGGGCGGGGACGGCGCGCGTGGTCGTCGCTTCGTCGAGCCTGGGCAGGAATGGCCCGAGCCGCTTGACGAGCTCGGCGTCATCCATGGCACGGATCCACTCGCCGTTGATCCAGTTGAGCTTCTCCCAGTCGAATCGCGCGCCCGCGTGCTGCACTCGATCGAACGAGAACACGCGCGCGAGCTCGTCGAAAGTGAAGATCTCCTGCGCCGTACCTGGGTTCCAGCCGAGCAGGGCGAGGTAGTTGATCAGCGCCTCGGGCAGGTAGCCCTGCTCGCGATAAAGCATGAGGTTCGACTCGGGATGCTTGCGCTTGGACAGCTTGGCGCCGTCCTTGGCGAGGATCAGCGGCATGTGGGCGAAGGCCACGGGCCGTTCGTAGCCCAGCGCGTCGATGATCATCAGCTGGTACGGCGTGTTCGAAAGGTGCTCTTCGCCTCGGATCACGTGGCTGATCTTCATGAGCGAGTCATCGACCGGGCTGGCGAACTGATACGTGGGGAATCCGTCCGACTTGACCAGGATGAAGTCGCCGATGAGGCCGGCGTCGAACGTCATCTCGCCGCGGATCATGTCCGTGAACTTGATCTCGCCCCCCGGGACTTTGAAGCGCACGGTGAACTCGGTGCGGCCCTGGGGCGGGTCGATCAGGCACCGCCGCGAGTATTTGTACGGCCGCTTTTCAGCCTGCGCCTGCCTGCGCTCCGCCTCGAGCTCCTCTGGCGTGCAGAAGCACTTGTAGGCCTTGCCCTCCGCGAGGAGCTTGACCGCGTGCTGCTTGTAGAGGTCGAGGCGTTCGGACTGTCGATAAGGCGCGTACGGACCCCCCTTGTCGGGTCCCTCGTCCCAGTCGAGACCGAGCCATTGCAGCCCCTCGTAGATGAGCTGCTCGTATTCGGGACGGTTGCGCTCGAGGTCGGTGTCGTCGATGCGCAGGGCGAACGTGCCTCGGTGCTGGCGCGCGAAGAGCACGTTGTACAACGAGGTGGACGCTGTGCCGAGGTGCGCGAACCCGGTGGGGCTGGGCGCAATGCGCACGCGAACGGAGGTGGGGTTGGACACCGCCGCCATATGCTACGGGCGTGCCTGGAGTCCTCGCCCTGGTCGGAGGCAACGAGTTCAACCCAGGCAACGAGGAGCAGGATCGGCTGCTGGCGAAAAGCGCCGGCTCCGGGCCTGCGTTTGTCGTTCCCACCGCGGCCGCACGGCAGGGCCCGGATCGCGCCGTGGCGCATGCCCAAAGCTGGTTCCACGAGATCGGCCTGGACGTGGAGGAGCTGCCCGTCCTCAATCGGACCGATGCCAACTCCAAGGACCTGGCCGCCCGCGCTCGGGCAGGGGGATTCTTCTATCTGGTCGGCGGCGACCCGGGCCTTGTAGTCCAGGTCCTGCAATCCTCCAGGGTGTGGAACGCAATCTTCGAAGCCTGGCGCGAAGGTTCGGCGCTGGCGGGCTCCTCAGCCGGCGCGATGGCCCTTTGCAGCCAGACGCTCATCCGTGCCAGCTGGCCAAACCGATTCAATCGACGGCCTAGTGACGGTCTCGGTCTCGTACCCGAAACCGCGCTGCTTCCTCACTTCGACACATTCGGCCATCGCTGGATCGAGTCCGCTCAATTGGCGCTGCCGGGCACGACTCTGCTCGGGATCGACGAGCGGAGCGCCGCGGCGTGGAAGGACGAGGAGTGGCGAGCGATGGGCCCCGGCTCAGTCACCGTCATCAAAGGCAAGAAGGTCCAGACCTTTGCGTCCGGCCACGTGGTGACCGGGTTGCGCTCTCCCGCCCGTACACTTCCGAGCCAGTGATAGGAATGGCGCGCAGTACGGCCACGTCGATCCAGCCGGGGTTCGTCGACATCGGCTCGCTGCGCGTGCACCACATGCACGGCGGGCGCGGCTCACCGGTGGTCTTCATCCACGGCCTGGGTTCGTCCGGCTACATGGAGTGGCGGTTCACGCTCGAACCGGCGGCCGCTCACCATCGCGTGTTCGCGCCTGACCTGCCCGGATACGGCCGTACGGAAAAGCCCCGCACTCGCTACACCATTCAGTACTTCGCGCGTTTTGTTGAGCGTTACATCGAGGATCGCGGCCTGCGCTCCGTGGTACTGGTCGGCGCGTCGCTCGGTGGTCGGATCGCACTCGAGCTTGCGCTCGAGCAGCCACGTTTGGTGCGCAAGCTGGTGCTCGTCAACGCGCTCGGTCTGGGCAGGCCACAGGTCCGCATGGCTCAAATGGCATATGGCCTCGTGACCATCCCGCGTGTGGGGGAGGCGGTCATGAGGTTCACGCGTGACGCTCTGCACTGGGCCTCGCCGAAAATGATCCGCCGCGTAGCCGGCCGCTACGCCGGCGCCGGCTCAGACCTCGAAAGGTCGATGGACGACGTCTACCTCGAGAACCTTCGTGAGATGTACGCGGGGGACGATTTCCACAACGCATACCTCTCCACGGTCCGGTCGCTCATCAACCCGCGGGCGTTGTTCGGAGGGAATCACGACGTGACTTCGCGGTTGCACGAGATCAGGGTCCCGCTCCAGCTGATCTGGGGCGCGGAGGACCCGCTGTTCCCAGTTGCGCACGCGGCCCGCGCGCATGCCCTGGTCGCCCACTCGCGATTGGCCGTCATCGAGGGGGCGGGTCACTCACCGCAGGCCGAACGGCCAGAGGAGTTCAACCGCGTCCTCCTCAAGTTCATCGACGGCTGACCCGCCGCCACCGCCAAAGCAGTACACCGGCCCCGAGTACCGGGCGCTCGTCGCCGCCCCGCTCGACCCGCTCGTACACCCGGACCCAACACACCCGCCGCGCCTCTACAGGCTGATCCGGCGCATCGTCCGGTGGCTGGTGCTGCACCTGTTCCGGATCACGGTCAACGGCCTCGAGAACACCCCATCGCCGCCATACATCATCGCCGCGAACCACCAGGCCTGGTTCGACCCGGCTTTCATCATCCCGTTCTTTCCGGCGGCCCCGATGATCTACACCATGGCGAAGCGCGAAACCGTCTTCAACCGGGCCTGGAAACGCCGTCTCCTGCCGCTCGTCGGAGTCTTTCCAATCTCCCCACATCGCGGCGAGCTCGATGAGGCCGGCCTGCGCACCGTGTACCAGATCCTGGAGCGTGGAGGCGTTGTCCTCATCTTTCCCGAGGGCCGCTATTCGCGCGGGCGCGGGCTGCGGCCGTTGAAGGTGGGGATCGGCCACTTTGCTCTGCAAGCCGGCGTGCCCATCTCTCCTGTCGCAGTGCGAGGGACCGACGTGCTGCGTCCATTCAGTCGGGTCGATGTGACGATCGGACCTCCCGTCAGGCCCGATCCACCGGCGTGGTGGTCGGTCGGCCAGAAGGTGACGCAGGTCGTCGAAAACGTCCAGCGCGCGATCACCGCGGGTCTCCAGCGAACGCGAGGTCGTCGCCCCAAAGGCTGAGCCCACCTACCACCCCGTGCTTTAATCCGGGGGCTTTGCACCTTGTCATCGGCGCCGGGGAGTTCCTCGGCAAGCATGTCTCGAAGGCCCTGGCCGTCGAAGCGCCCGTCATCGAGCTGCACGCGGATGCAGACGACGAGACGCTGGCCGACGCGATCAAAACCGTCGAGTTCGTGCACTACTGCACGGAGACATGGTCGCCCGCGAATCGCTTGCGTTATCGGCGCGAGCCGCCGCGCCTACTCCAGCGGGTCGTCGATGCCGCCCGGCACGCGGGAGTCCGGCGAATCGTTCACCTCTCGACGGCGGATGTCTATGGGTCCGATCACGTGGCGAGGATCACTGAGAAGTCGAAGCTTCATCCCTTGCACGCGTACGAGCGCCTCAAGCTCTTCGAGGAGAGCTGGCTCTTTGACACTGTGCAGGACCTCGAGGTCGTGGTCCTCCGCCCGGCGAGGGTCTTCGGGCTGGGCGAGAGCTGGATGCTGCCACGATTGATGGGGTCGCTCGCGCACGGACGCGTCTGGCTGCCGGGAGGCGGCCGTGCGATGCAGACGTTTGTCGCGGCCGAAGACGTGGGCCGCGCCTGCCTGGCCGCAGCTGATCGCGGCCGCCCCGGGAAGAGTTACCTGGTCGGCGGCTTCGATGCCACCTGGCGAGACCTGCTCGAGTCCTGCGCCCGAGCGGCCGGGGTCAGCGCTGATATCGTGAGCCTGCCCTACGACCTCGCGTACGTGCGCGCGCTGGCAGCGGAAGCGACGTCGTCGCGCGGGGGGCAGGTTTGGCCTGGCGTCTTCGCCGTGGACGTGGTCGGCAAGCCGCACCAGGTCGACGACTCGTATTCCCGCCGCGAGCTCACGTGGTCGCCGTCAGTGGGCAGCTTCGAGCAGGCAATGCCACAGATGTCCGGTTGGTTGTCCGAGCTGCCCGGGGTCGTTCCGCGCCGCGAGCCTGAGACTATTTCATCGACTGACAGGTGATAAGCGCGGTGAGGCGGGCCTCACCCCGGACTCCTATTTCATCGCCAGGCAGGTGACGGTCTTGAACACCCCGTCGATTTTCTGGATCTTGTCGACGATCAGCGAACCGATGGAGTTGACATCCGGCGCCTCGCAGACGGCGATGACGTCGTATTCGCCGGTGATAGCGTCGGCCGCCGTGATGCCCTTGA
This sequence comes from Candidatus Dormiibacterota bacterium, assembly GCA_036393875.1. Classification (GTDB taxonomy): domain Bacteria; phylum Chloroflexota; class Dormibacteria; order Dormibacterales; family Dormibacteraceae; genus UBA10449. Next base: position 1,634 of record DASWGF010000051.1, on the reverse strand, counting down.
CCCCCACCATCTTCTTGGCGACCTCGAGCGCTTGCCCGGGCGACGCGTTGATCAAGACATAAGCCTTCATCCGTCTACCCCCAAATCCGGCCGTCGAATAACGCCGTCAGCGTAGCGCGGTCAGCGCGACTTGAGGGCGCGGATCATGACCTCGTCGGTGACGTTGGCCCCGGAAAGCACGACGACGACCTTTTCGTTCGGACTCGGGCTGTAGTGGTACAGGAGCGCAGCCAGAGCAGCGGCGCCGGCGGGCTCGGCGAGCAGGTGCTCCCACTCGAACAGCAGCCTGATCGCGCGCAGCATCTCGGTGTCATCCACCAGCACGACCTCGTCGACGTAGCGCTTCGCAAGCTCGAACGTGAGCTTCCCCGGGGCCGAGGCCGCGAGCCCGTCCGCGATGGTGTCGACTCGGTCCAGAGTCGTGATCCGGCCCGCCTCGAGCGAGCGTCGCATGCCGTCGGCTCCCGCAGGCTCGGCGCCGACCACCTTCACGCGCGGTCGCTTCTCCTTCAGATAGAGGGCGATGCCTCCGATGAGCCCGCCGCCGCCGATCGGCACCAGCACCGTGTCCACGTCCTCGAGGTCTCGGAGCAGCTCCACGGCGATCGATCCCTGCCCAGCGATCACGTCGGGGTCGTCGAAGGCGTGCACAAAGGTCGCGCCGCCCCGCTCCACATGTCGCATCGCCTCGAGGAAGGCGTCGTTGTAGTTGCGGCCCGCCGGCACGACCTCAGCCCCGAGACGCCGGATCGCCTCGACCTTGAGCTGGTTGGCCGTTTCCGGGACGTAGACGGTGGCGGGAATCTTGAAGGCGGCGGCGGCGTACGCGACGCCCTGGCCGTGATTTCCCGCCGACGCCGTGATGACCCCTGCCGAGCGCTCCTCAGGATGCAGCCGCATCACCTTGGTGAGCGCCCCGCGCACCTTGAAGGCGCGGATGGGCTGGATCGACTCGATTTTGATGTGGACGTAGCAACGCGCCTTGTCGGTGAACGCGCGCGAGTACTGGAGCGGGGTGGGGGGAAGGTATTGGGCGAGGTCGCGCGCCGCGGCCTCCACAGAGCTGGGCGTGATGCCGGCCGTGCCGGTCTCGACTTCCCTCAACGCTCGGTCAATGATAGGTGCATGACTGACGACCTCGACAGGATCGAACCGCGCGAAAGCGCACACGTCAAAGCCCGCGACAAGAAAGTGCGCGGGCCGAAGGTGATCGCCGTCAATCCGGGGCTGAAAAAGCTGGCCCTGCACATCGCCGACAAACGCAAGAAACCCAAGCCCAGCTAGAAATTGGCGGGGACGATGGCCCTTTTGTGCGTGCCCGACCCCAACAGCACGTCGCCCTGGTGGCACGCCACGTCGAAGTAGAGCTTGTTGCCTTTGACCTCGGTCAATTTCGCTGTGACCACCACGGTGCTGCCCGGTGCTGCCGGGGCCAGGTGGCGCACGTGCACCTCATAGCCGACCGACGTGTGCCCTTCAGGCAGCAGCTCCTCGACGCACTTGTGACTGGCGCCCTCCATGAGACCGATCATGGCCGGCGTGGCGAAGATGCCATTGCCGCCCACGTGCCTGGTTATCAAACGCTCGTCGACGACGCGCTCGATGCGGCCCTCGAGCCCCGGTTGAATGCGGTC
>DASWGF010000050.1:0-14160 GCA_036393875.1 Candidatus Dormiibacterota bacterium | reverse complement strand
ACCGAGGGGGTGGTCGACGCTCCCCAACTGGTCGCCACATCAAAGCTCGTCAACGGCCAGCTGACCGGCAGCATCCAGAACAACTCCAACCTGCGGTTCACGGACCTCGTGGTCCTGGCGGGCGACGGTTACCAGGTGATTCCAGGTTTGGCGCCGGGCGCCGGCGCGACCTTCAGCGTGACCCCCAAGGCTTCGAATCCGTTTGCGGGGCCACCTGCGTACATGACCATCTACGGCAACTATTTCAACGGGCCCCCGCCCAGCCAGATCAGCGACACGGACCGCCAGGCCGTGGAGAAGACCTCGATCCTTTCGTTGGTCGCGGGCGGAGGTTTCAACGGCCTCAACTCAACCATCGTCCCGATGGTCGTCGCCTGGACCCAACAGCCCTATCAGCAAATCGCAGTGGAAGGCGCCCACCCCCGATCGACTGCAGAATCAGCGGTGGTCATCCCGCTGGCAATCGACGCGATCGGAGCGGGGACACTGCCGGCGGGCCTGGTGGTGAGCCGTTTCGTCGACATCGACGGCTCGACCCAGAACGGACCGCCTGGCGCCGTAATCATGCAGAGCGGGACAGCGACTTACGACTTCACGCCCCGGCTCGTAGCGGGCACGCACCTGACCGGGGCCACCCTGGACTCGACCAGCCAGAGCCCGAAGGGCGGCCCGTTTCCAGGCCAGAGCCTGTCGGCCGAGGCATGGGATTGGTCACAATCGGCCTGGGTGCCTGTGGCTTATACACCTCTCGGCACCACCACCCTGCCTGCCGGGGCAGTCAATCCATCGTCGGACGAGGTGCGGGTCCGGATCACCGTCAACGGGCAAGCCCTGCTCGGAACGATCTCGCTGACGGGGACCGTCCAATGATCACCGCTGACAACTTGACCAAGGTCTATGGCAAAAGGACGGCGCTGGACAAGGTCTCATTCGAGGTGCCTGAGGGGGAGATCTTCGGCTTCGTCGGGCCCAACGGCGCCGGCAAGACGACGACCCTGCGCATCCTCGCCGCGCTCCTGGAACCGACTGCCGGCCACGCTTCGATCGATGGCGCCGACGTGACCAAACAGCCGCATCAGGTCCACAGCCGGATCGGGTACATGCCCGACTTCTTTGGCGTCTACGACCAGCTCACGGTGGGGGAGTACCTGGACTTCTACGCCGCGTGTTATCGCCTGCCCAAGCAGCGGCGGGTAAAGATCGTGAACGACCTGCTCGAACTCGTCGGGTTGTCGGAGAGGCGCGACCAGCAGGTCGACACGCTGTCCCGAGGCCTCAAGCAGCGTCTGTGCCTGGCCCGGGCGCTGGTCCACGATCCGGTCGTGCTGTTGCTTGACGAGCCCGCGTCCGGTCTCGATCCTCGCGCGCGAGTCGAGATGCGCGAGATCCTCAAAGAGCTGCGAAGGATGGGCAAGACCATCGTCATCTCGAGCCATATCCTCCCGGAGCTGACCGAGTTGTGCACGATGATCGGGATCATCGACCACGGCCGCATGCGCGCCACCGGTCCGGTACACGATGTCATCCGGCAGCTATCGGCTGATCGCCGGGTTCGCATCACGATCGTCGGAGACCAGGAGCGCGCGGTGGCGATCCTCGAGCCACTGGCGGCCGTCCGCCGTGTTGAGACCGCCGATGGAGCGATCGAGGCCACGTATGAAGGTGACGACTCCACCGCCGCCGAGATCCTGCATGCTCTGACCGCGGAAGGGATCAGGGTTTCGGCTTTCAGCCAGGTCGACGGCGGCCTCGAAGAGGCGTTCATGCGTGCGACGTCGGAGGAGGTCGGATGAGCAGGGTCTCCGCCGCATTCTGGAATCCGATCGTCGCCAAGGAGTACCGCTCGCGAATGCGGACCTGGCGATCGCCACTCGCAATGATGGTCTATGTCGTGCTCATCGCCGGTCTCGGCTACGCGATGTTCTCCTCGATGGCACGCTCGAACAGCGGTTTCGCGGGCTCAGTGCCCAATTACGGCCTGACCTTGTTCAAGTACCTGGTGGTCTTCCAGATGGTCCTGATCACACTCGTCACGCCGGCGCTCACCGCGGGCGCCATCAGCGGCGAGCGCGAGCGTCAGACCATCGACCTGCTTTTCGTCACCCGCATACCCCCCTTCTCGATCATCTGGGGCAAGCTCCTGGCCTCGATGTCGTTCGTCGTCCTCTTGCTGTTGCTTTCGGTGCCGATTTTCAGCCTGGTCTTCTTGTTCGGCGGCATCGAGCTCGACCAGGTCCTGTACTCGTTCCTGGTCACCATCGTCGCGGCCCTCGCTCTGGGTCTCATCGGCATCGCCTTTTCGACGTGGCTGCGCCGCACCCTGGCCGCCACGGTGGCTTCCTACATGGCGGCCTTCTTGCTCGTTTTCGGAACGGTCGCCTTCGGCATGATCTTTCCGACCAAGATCGATCCCAAATCGACGATCCCTCCGGCGCCGCCGGCGGTCACCTACCTCAGTCCGATCGTTCCGCTCGTGGCGATCGCTGACAACGGGCAGCCGCTCGTGCCCTATCTGATTCGATATGACTACCCGAGTAATGTGCTGATCCAGTCGTCAGGGGGGTCAGTCTGCAAACCCCTGGGCAACGGCACCACGGTTTGCTCTTCCGGCGGGCCCGCCTACGTGCCGATCGGCCCCGCCAGTGGAACAGCGATTCCGAGTGGGCCCTTCGCGAAATGGCAGTACTGGCAGGCGACCGTCTTCTTGCAGCTGGCGATCGGTCTTTTCGCATTGCTGGTCAGCGCGTTCCTATTGCCGCCAGTTCGCCGCCGGCCTGGGTGGCGCCCGCGCCCTGCCGTGGTGACGCCATGACCTCACTCGAGTCGGTGGTCCGAGCTCTCCGAGGATCCGACGCGCGGTCGAGCGCCTTGTCATATCTGGTGCACGCTGCACTTGGCGTCGCGATCTGGTTCGCGACTGTGCAGGTCGCCGCTCGTGTGGTGCCGGTGGAGCGCCGGATCCAGTTGGCCGCGCTCGGAATCCCGGTGGTTCTGGCTGCCGTCGCGATCGCGTGGATCGCGACGCGACCCCGACCGGACGTGCTGATGCAGTTGGCCGACATGCGCCTGGGGCTGAAGGAGCGCCTGTCCACCGCGTGGGAGCGCCGTGCCGCCGATGGTGTGATGGACGACCTGCTTCGCCGGGACGCCCTTCAGCACGCCCGACGGGATCGGCTCGTTCGGGCTTTTCCGATCCGAATCAGCCGCCGGGAGGCGGGGGCGGTCGTGATCCTTGTAGCAGCTGCGCTGGCCCTGGCCGTCCTGCCCAATCCGACGGACCTCCTGCTGGCCCAGGCGCAAGCCGACCGTGCCAGCCAGGCCAAGGCGGCAACCACGATCCACGATGTGCAAAAGAAGATCGCGGCCACCACCAGGACGGCACCGGTCGATCCCAAGGTTCAGAAGATCCTCAGCGACACCGCGAAGCAGATCCAGGACGCCAAGGATCCCCGGTCGGCGCTGGAAGCCATCTCGCCCGCGGAGCAGCAGCTGCGGCAGCTCTCCGATCCCCAGACCCCCGCCAGGACCAGCACCACCCAGAACCTGGCCGGCGCCTTGAGCACGACCAATGCCGGAAAGGCCGCGAGCGTGGCCTTGAGCTCCAGCCCCTCGCAGGGTGCTCAGGCGGTGCGGAACCTTGCCGCTCAGCTGCCAAACCTGTCGCCTGAGGAGCGCGCTCAGCTCGCCAAGGCCCTGGCCAGTGCCGCGCAGAGCGCGAAAGACCCGGCGATGGCCGCTTCGTTGCAGCGTGCGTCAGATGCGTTGTCGAGCGGCGATCTCGGCGCCGCGGCCGCGGCCCTCAACGAACTGGCCGGGCAGCTCGACTCGCTGCAGAACCAGCAGAACAACGACCAGCAGATTGCTTCGGCGATCAACGGCCTCGAGGCGGCGCGGCAGGCGCTGGCGGAACAGGCGGACCGCGACGCCGCCGGATCCAACACCGCGACCGCCGGCGCCTCGCCAGCCGGAGGCAACGGCAATGGGAGCGCGGACGGAAGCGGCACCGGCAACGGCAGCGGCACCGGCAACGGGAGTGGCGGCTCCGGCGGCACTGGCTCCAGTGGGAGTGGCTCGGGTACCGGGACAGCAGCGAAACCGAGCGAGAAGCTGTATGTGCCCGGTCAGCCGGTCCCGGGCCAGCAGGAGAACGACCCGACCCCTCTTGGCCCTGGTCAGGACGTGCCGCTCACCCCCTACACGCAGGTGATCCAGTCCTATCAGCAGGCCGCCCTCGACGCCACCAACCAGAGCCTCATTCCTGGGAGCGAACGCGACCTCGTCCGCGAGTATTTCGCCCGGTTGGGCGAGTGACGAGCAGGCTCGTGATCGCGGAAGAGCCGAGCGCCGACCCGAAGAAGGTAACGGAGCTCGCGAACAATCTTGAAGCCGAGCTGGCGCGCCTGATCGTCGGCCAGAAAGAGCTTTTGCGCGACACGGTCATAGCTCTGATCTCCGGCGGCCACATCCTCCTCGAGGGCGTGCCGGGCCTGGGCAAGACGATGCTCGTGCGCTCGCTCGGGCAGACCCTCGACCTGACCTTTTCACGAATCCAGTTCACGCCCGACCTGATGCCGGCCGACATCGTCGGCACCAACATCATCCGAGAGGATTCAGGGCGGCGGGAGTTCGACTACCAACCGGGTCCGATTTTTGCCAGCCTCGTGCTCGCCGACGAGGTCAACCGCGCCACCCCGAAGACCCAGAGCGCGCTCCTCGAAGCGATGCAGGAACGCACTGTCACCGTGGGCACGGAGACCCGCGCCCTTCCGGTGCCATTTTTCGTTCTCGCCACCCAGAATCCGATCGAGCTCGAGGGCACGTACCCACTTCCTGAAGCTCAGCTCGACCGCTTTTTCTTCAAGGCCCTGGTGCCTTTTCCGAGCGAGGCCGAGCTGCTCGAGATCGCTCGGCGCACGACCGGCAACGCGCTTCCAGAGCTTCATGCGATCGGAGATGCGGACGCCATCGTCGCCGCTCAGCGGGTGGCGCGAGAAGTACCCATCGCCGAACACGTGCTCCGTTACGCGGCGCGGCTGATCACGGCCTCGCATCCCAATCGCACCGAGCTGGACTCGGTTCGCCGCTACGTCCGATACGGCGCCAGCCCGCGCGGCCTGCAGACGCTCGTCCTGGCGGGCAAAGTCCGGGCGCTGCTAGAGGGCCGGTACAACGTCGCTTTCGACGACCTCGCCGCGGTCGCGCATCCCGCCCTCCGCCATCGGGTCTTCTTGCAGTTCGAGGCGGAGGCCGATGCGATCACCACCGACCAGATCATCGACGAGATCCTGGAGCACGCGAAGAAGGAATCCCCCGGGTCGTAGCAGTGGCGGCCCTGCTCGATCCCCCGCTCCTGCGCCGCCTGGAAGCCCTCGCTCTGCGCGTGCGCCGGGCGGTGAGCGGCCAGATGGGAGGGGAGCGCCGGTCGACGGCTCGTGGTCGCTCGGTGGAGTTCGCCGATTTCCGGAGCTACTCGCCAGGTGACGACTTCCGCCTGATCGATTGGAACGCCTACGCGCGACTCGACCGGTTCATGCTCCGCCTTTTCGTCGCCGAGCAAGAGCTGCCGCTGAGCATATTCGTCGACCTCAGCGGCTCGATGGATTGGGGCCGGCCGAACAAGGCCGAGACCGCCAAACGGCTGGCGGGGGCGATCGCGTACGTGGCGCTCGCCGCGCTCGATCGCGTGCGCCTGACGGTTTTTGCGGAAGGGCCCACCTCCGGTGGCGCGCCGTATCGCGGTCGCCGGGCGGTGGCCGACCTCTTCTCTCGGCTGCAGTCTTTTCCGGTCGGAGGCCCGACCGATTACGACCGGCTCGTGTGGCCGATCGGGCGGCAGCGCCCAGGCATGACCGTCCTGATCAGCGATGGGCTGGGCGAGTCGTCGATCGATCCTGCGATCGCGGCTCTCGGGCGCGCCCGCCAGGAAGGCGCCGTCCTGCAGCTGCTCGCGCCTCAGGAGATCGCCCCGGGATGGACCGGCGATGCGCGATTGAGGGACGCAGAGACCGGAGTCGAGCGCGAGTTCACGTCCACGCCGGTGACCCAGGCTGCATACGTCGCGGCGCTCGCACGGCGGACGGGCGAGATCGAACGCTCAGCGCACCGACGAGGCCTGCGCTTCGCACGGCTCTCCACCGACGAACCCATCGATGACATGGTGCTGCGGACGCTGCGGCGCCTCGGCCTCCTGTCGTGACCTTCCTGGCGCCGGCCGCGGCAGCCCTCGCGCTCACCCTCCCCGTCATCGTCGCCCTGTATTTCCTTCGGATCCGCAGGCCGACCAGGGTGGTGCCGGCGCTGAACCTGTGGCCGGACGCGATCCGCGATCGCCAGGCCAACATTCCCTGGCAGCGACTTCGCTTCAGCTGGCTCCTGCTGCTTCAGCTGCTCGCCGCAGCCGTGCTGGTGGCGGCCGCTGCGCAGCCGGCGCTTTCTGCCGGGTCCGGCCTCGCCCGGCACTCGGTGGTTCTCCTCGATGTGTCGGCGTCGATGCAGGCCCGCGACGTGCAGCCGTCTCGCCTGGACGAAGCCAAGCGCGAGGTCGGCGGGCTCATCGACCAGCTGGGCCCGCAGGATCGCATGACCCTGCTGGCCGTGGGCTCGGGGCCACGAGTGGTCGCTTCCGTGGCCGGCGATCGGGAGGCGCTCCATCGCGCCCTCAACGACATAGGCGCACAAAACGGCCCCGCCGACCTCTCAGCGGCGCTGGTCCTGGCGGCAGGCCTGGTCAGGACTGGCGACGACGCGCGGGCATATCTGTTCAGCGACGGGATCGTCGGCCCAGTCCGAATCGACTCTGCGAACAGCCTTCCGTTCCCCGTCGAGTATCGCCGGATTGGCGTCTCCGGCGAGAACGTGGGCATGACGTCGCTGGTCGTCCGCACCGGAACTCAGTCGCGCGCGGCCTACCTGCACATACAGAATTTCGGCCAGCAGTCGCGATCGTTCAGCCTGGAGTGGCGCGCGGACAACCGGTTGGTCGACGTGCGCAGGCTCACGCTCGCAGGCGGCCAGGCGCAGGATCTGGTGCTGCCGGTGCCGTCCGGCGCGACGCTCGTATCCGCTCACATCGACGCGGGCGACATCTTCGCTCTCGACGACACGGTCACCGCGGTCGCGAGCACGCCGCGCGCGTTTCGAGTGCTGCTCGTCACCCCTGGCAACGTGTTCCTGCAGCAGGCGTTGAGCCTTCGCGCCGACCTCCAGGTCGACGTCATCGCCCCCTCCGCTTACAAATCGTCGGCGCCGTATGCGATGAGCATCTTCGACGGCTATGCGCCGCCCGCGTTGCCGGATGGACCGTTCATCGTGATCAACCCGCCCGCAGGCAGCCCGCTCGCGGGTGCCGCGCCGATCGGGATCGGCCGCGTCAGGGCGGTGGATGCCGGCGACCCGCTGCTCACCAATGTCGACCTGCACGACGTGCACATCGCCCGCAGCCAGGATCTTCGAACCAGCAAGTTCGGTCGCCCGCTCATCACCAGCCTGCAGACCCCGCTCGTGCTCGTCCGCGACGAACCCTTTCGACAGGTTCTGTTCGGCTTCGACCTGCACGAATCCGACCTGCCGCTGCGGATCGCCTTTCCCATCCTGGTGCAGAACCTCAGCGAGTGGATCCTGCCTCCGAGCGTGCCGAGCCACAGCTTTCATCCCGACGAGCCGGTGACGATCGTCCCGGAGGCGGGGGCAACGTCGGTGACGGTGGTGGGGCCGGACGGCAGCCGCCGCATGCTCGCGGGCGGTTCGATCGCCACCTTCGGGGGCACCGACCTGACGGGCGTGTACACGGTCGAGCAGGTCGTGGCCGGCAAGGTCGACAGGTCGTGGTTCACCGTCAACCTTTTTTCCGAGCAGATCTCACAGCTCAAACCGGCTGGGCGCCTCACGCTGCCGCCGCTGAGCAACACGACCGCGGCTCATTCCCCGCATCGCGGCCAGCTCGAGATCTGGCCCTGGATCGCCCTCGTCGCGCTTGGTGTCGTCGTGGTCGAATGGCTGGCCTTCCATCGTGGGCTTTGATCTCACCCGTCCCCTTTTCTTGGGGGCGGGCGCAGCGGCGCTGGCGGCGATCGTCATCATCTGGCTGCGCCTGGCGCCACCGCTGGCGCCCCGGCGCGCGAGGATCTCGCTCGGCCTCCGCGCCTTGATCGTCGTGCTGCTCACGGCAGCCCTGGCGGGATTTGAGCTGCAGACCACGCCCGCAACGCAATCACTGATCGTCGTGGCCGACCGCTCCGCCAGCGTTCAAAGCGCGCAGGACACGGAGCTCGCCGCGGTGCAGCGCATCCTCGCCGCGCGGTCGGGCGACAACCGCGTCGGGGTCGTGAGCTTCGGCCGCGATCCTCAGGTCGAGGTGAACGCAAGCGCCGATCCTCAGTTCGGCGCCTTCCAGGGCCAACCGAATGTTCACTACACGGACGTCGCGTCCGCCCTTCAACTGGCCGGGTCGATCCTGCCCGGCGATACGCGCCGGCACATCGTGCTGGTCAGCGATGGCAGGGCCAACCTCGGCGATGCCGTCGCCGAAGCGCGCCTTCTGCAAGCCGAGGGCGTGCGCCTCGACACGGTCGCGATCAACGTGCCGATTGGCCCGGAGGTGTTGGTGGATCGTCTCGACGCCCCGCGCTCGCTTGTAGTCGGAGAGCGGGCTGACGTCAACGCGGTCATCGTCAGCAACACGGACACCGCGGCCACGGTGCGCTGGTACCTCGACCGCACCCTCATCAGCACTGATCAGCTGCAGCTGAAAGCGGGTGAGACCGATGTCACGCAAACGGTGGAGCCGGACCAGCCTGGCTTCCACTCGGTGCGCATGGTCATCGATCCTGTCGTCGACTCGTACGCGGAGAACAACCTCGGCGAGGCGCTGATCCAAGTTGTGGGACCGGCTCGGGTACTGCTGGTCGAAGACACACCCGGGGCCGCGGCCGGCCTCGAGGCGGCGCTGCGCTCGACCGGCATCCTCACGACGACGGTCGCAGCAGTCCAGGTTCCGCGCTCCTCGGCCGAGCTCGCTGCCTACTCCGCGGTCGTGCTTGTCAACGTGCCGGCGTCAAGCCTCGGCCAGGACGAGATGGCGCTGCTCCAGGCCGTGACTCGTGACCTGGGTACAGGCCTGGTGGTCATCGGCGGCTCGGACAGCTATGGTCCCGGAGGCTACGCAGGCACGCCGCTGGAGACCGCGCTGCCGGTCCAGATCTTGCTGCCCCAGACCACGGTGAAGCCCCCTGTCGCCGTGATGCTGGTGCTGGAGAGCAGCGAAAGCCAGCAGGGCGACCAGGTGGTCCGGGGCGCGGCGGAGGCGGTCATCGATCAGCTCACACCCCGGGACAGCGTCGGCGTCACGAATGGCACCATGGGTACGGTGGTCGTGCCGCTCACGCCCCTGAGTGACAAGGCCAAGATCAAAAAGCAGATCGAGGCAATGATGCTCGGCGATCCGCCGACTTACACGCCAGACCTGAAAGCCGCCGACCAGGAGCTGGCCAAGACGACGGCGTCGCTCAAGCACATCATCATGCTCGGCGACGGGGATGCTCGCGACGCATATCAGCCGGTGATCGAGACCATTCACGCACACGGCGTCACCGTGTCGACCGTGGCCGTCGGCTCCGACCCGAACGGCGCTGCCACGATGCAAGCCATCGCGGGCTGGGGCCACGGTCGTTACTACCAGAGCACCAGCATCCAGGACGTGCCGCAGATCTTCCTGAAAGAGACGAATGAGGCGCTCAAGCCATGGGTGGTCGAAGGCCAGATCACTCCGCGCCTCTCGTCGCTGGCGGATGTGTTGCCCGGAGTTCCGCTGGACTCGTTTCCGGTCCTCACCGGGTACGTGGCGACCACGCCACGCGCAGCCGCCGATGTAGTGCTCAAGAGCCCCCAGGGCGATCCTCTACTGGCGACCTGGGAGTACGGCCTGGGTCGGGTGGTCGCGTGGACCAGCGATGCGCAGGGACGCTGGACGGCGGATCTGCTGCGCTGGCCGTCGGCCAATCGCTTCTTCGGCGACCTGGTTCGATACAGCCTGCCTCAGTCTGGGGACCCTGCCCTGCAGGTCGAGACGCAAGTGCAGGGAGATCACACCCACCTGCTGGTGACGGCGCCATCCTCGTCCGGCGAGGCAGTCAGCGTCAGCGCTGTGACGCCCGACCTTTCAGACGCGACTCTGACCCTGTCGCCGACCGGTCCGGGCCGGTTCGAGGGCGACCTTCGCACTGACCAGGTGGGGAGCTACCTCCTGCACGTCACGGACTCCGTCGGCGGGGTTGCCAAACACAGCAACACCATCGGCCTGGTCGTCCCCTACTCGCCGGAGTACCGCAACCTGGGCACCGACACCGCGACCTTGAGCGCCATCGCTCGCGCGGGCGGCGGCGTCCTTCTGACCGATGGGTCGACCGTCTTCAATCTGCCGGTGCCCGCGGTCCATGCGGTCCTGCCGATCAGCGAGCTCCTGCTCGTGATCGCCATCCTCCTGTTTCCGGTCGACATCGCTTTGAGGCGGTTCGTGATCAGCAGCGAGGACCTGCCGGCCTGGCGGGCGGCGTTCGAACGCAAGCCGTCGCCCGAGCTACCCGCCGAGGCCACCGTGACCCGGCTTCGAGAGCGCGTGTCCGGTGTGCGCACGGCGCGCAAGACCAAACCGCCGCCTTAGCCTCGACTACGCGCTACGCGTTCTGGGCGGCCGGGGCGATGGCGACGACCGTCCAACCCGTCTGCTGCCGAAGCGGGGGCATGAGCGTCTTGCAGTAGCGGCAGATGCGCCCGGTGTCGATGTCGATCGGGGCCCCGCAGATGGGGCACTCAGGGCGGCGCTGGGCAAGGGTGGAGGCGCCAGGAGGCCGGCTGAACGTCCAGTACTCGGAGAAGGGCATCAGCAGCGGCATCTGGATCGCGTCGGGGCTGTCGTTCTCTCCCATCGTGTACTGCATGGCCACGCATTGAAACAGGACCGTGATGTTGTCGCCGGCTTCCGTGCGCTCAGCGGCCGCGACGCTGGACTGCCTGATGTCCAGGAGGTCGTAGTAGTGGACCGCGCCGCGCGTATACAGGCTCATGATGTCCGAGCGCAGATCGTCGTAAACGGAATCGGATACGAGATCGCGCATCTCGGCCGGCTCTCGCGCCTGCAGCGCCGACTTGACGGCGAACAACGACTTGCCGGCCTGCGCGAGAAAAGCGTTGACGTCGAAATCCAGGTCGGCCGCCTGGATCTGGCCCAGGCCGATGGCGGGGTCGGTCAAAGAGCTGCGTGTGGCTGCTCAGCGCCGCAACTAGGACAGAACTTCGCGCCCGCCGCGACCTGGGTCCCGCATTTCGGACAGGGCGCGGTCGGCGCCGCACTAGCCGCCGAGAACACCGCTCCGGCCAGGCCCATGCCCGCGACTACCGCCGGTGCGGAACCTTCGCCACCCTTGGCGGCGCCCTCGCCGATGCCTTCAATCGCCTCGCCGGCGGCCGCACTCTGGAAGCTGCCGGCCAGCTTCGTGTACTGGACGTCGCGGCGGTACTTTTTGAGCGTCTCCTCGTCCTCGGGCTTGATCGAGATGACGAAGTTGCCCATCCGGGCGACGCTGATGCCGTAGCTTTCGAGAACCTTGGCCGCCGCGGCGAGCGTCTCCTGCTCGATCTGGGCGTTCTGGCTGGCGATACCGAGGATCGGCCAGCGCTCGTTGGTGATATGTGTCACGACGTCGGTGCGAAAGACCTTGAGCAGCTGATCGCGCATCCAGTCGGTGATCTGCGCGTTGCTCTGGAAGTTCTGTGTGCCGACCAGGTTGACGATCAGCCGGTCGGGGGCCACGACCTTGAGCGAATAGTCTCCGAACACGCGCAGGCCGATCGCCAGGCCCGTCTCGGGATCGACCACGTTGTCGACCATCCCGCCGAACGGCAGGTTCGCGAATTCGCGCGTCGACACGAAGTACAGCTCGGTCTTGAAGAACTTGCCGCCGGTGGCGGCGTCGACGAGGTTGCCGAGAAATGGGATCTCACTGGAGTCGAGAATGCTCACGCCCGGCTGGATCACGCCGTTGACCTTGCCGTCGCGGAAGAAGACCGCCAGCTCGTCCTGCTCCACTGTCAGCCGTGTGCGGTTGCGGATGTTTGTGTCCGGCCATTTGAAAACGATCGACGCCTTGTAGGCGTCGGGGCGCACGATGAACTCGCGCCGCAGGTTGCTGAAGATGCCCATCAAGTGCCCTGAGGAGGCGGCATTTCGGGAGGTGGCCCCGGCAAGGCGCTCGACGGCGGCTCGGCGGCAGGTGCCTCTTCGGCCGGCCATGGAGAAGGCCCCGGCGCTGGAACCGGCGCCGCGGCCGGCACGACGGCGGGACCGCGAACGAACAGCCACGGCGTGACCTTGGCGAGGAGGAATCCGAGGGCGATCGCCACCAGCCCGACCCCGATCAGGAAGGCCGAGCTCTGGCCTGGAGGAATGTTGGACGCGAAACCGGCCAGGGTGGGGCTCGGGCCGGTGGTTGCGGTCAGGGTCTGGGCCTGGCTCAACGACAGCTCCCAGACCGCGGTCTTCCGATCCTGTGTGAACAGGGCGCCCGGGGCGGATGTGATCTCGTGCGGCACGGTCAGCGAGAACGTGATCCTGATGATCGCGGAGAGGTCGTCGGTGGGATTCGGTTGTGCTCCGGGCGAGGGGGATGCAGTCGGCTGGGCCTGGGTCTTGAACGTGTACGTGTCGGCCTGCCCGGATGTGGTGTGAGTGGCGGAGACGAAGAGCCCGCCCGTGTTACCCACGTCAATGGAGGAGCCGCCGGAGGCAGCTTTCGACGGGTTGAGGTTGGTCGGCTGCGTCAAGAACGCAAAGGCATCCTTTTCCGTCTTGAAGGGGATCGTCACGAGGACTCCAGCCTGGTCGCCCTCGATGACCTTGCTGACTTTGGCTCCGGGGTACTTCGAAGCCGCTTCCTTGTTGGCCTTGGCGATGTCGGCGTCGCTGAACCCGGTCACCGTCATGCCCGGACCGGGGGTCAGAAGCGACTTGGGGAGGAGGAACTTCAACCCCAGCCCGACCGTACCGTCCGCGTTGAAGGTGGCGCTGACGTCGTAGCCGCATCCCGCGGCGGCGAGCACGATGGCCCCGATCAGCAGAGTCCAGGCGACAGCTCTACGCACGGCTCAGGTGTAGCACGGCGGCGCGGATTTGCAGCCGAGTTAGGCGACCGGCAGCTTTGGCTGCTGGACCACAGGCGTTGGCGAGCGTGAGCCGCGGCGGCACAGCGGGTGGATACCCTACTCGAGGATGAATAGCCACCGCGACACGAGCAGTCCGGGCCAAGGCCTGGAGTTCGAGATCTGGGCGGCTCTGATCAAGCAATCGCAGGGCACTTTGCACCTCTATCTGCCCTTGCTCGATCGGGGCCTCGATGCCGTGCTGCACCGCATGACCGACGGGCGCTACATCCCAGTCCAGATCAAAGGACGAGGCCAGGCGGTCGAGGGAATGGTGGAGATCGTCGTTCGGGGCGATAGTCTCGTCGACGACAGCGCGCTTCTGATCGGCTC
The DNA here is from genome assembly GCA_036393875.1 of Candidatus Dormiibacterota bacterium. Classification (GTDB taxonomy): domain Bacteria; phylum Chloroflexota; class Dormibacteria; order Dormibacterales; family Dormibacteraceae; genus UBA10449. The sequence goes on along the minus strand of DASWGF010000050.1, from coordinate 636 downwards.
ATTCATGCGCGACGTCCCCGACCAGCTCGACCTGGTCGTCGAGGAAGGCATCTTCAAAAAGCTTGCCGCACGCGACGTGTCGCAGGGGCACGAGATCTATTCGGCCGCTTTCAGCATGCATCCGAACCACAGTCATTGGCGGCCCTATCTCGTACCGCGCAGCCAGTTGGCCGTGCGGATTCTCGGTACATCCGTGGCAGCAGCTGTGAACGCGAGACCCTATCGCTTGGAGCCAAGCGAACGTCACAACTCATGGCTCGGGTTCCTGGGCGAGGCCGAAGTGATCCGGCGGCTGGCGCAGAGTCCACGCTTGGACCTGTTCCGTCCGTTTCCCGACCTCGAGATGGTCGAAGTCCTCGCGCGGGACAACGTCACAGGAGTATTCGCCGGGCTACAAGTGAAAACCGCCACTGTCGCGCACCCATACGGAGAGGCTGCGATTCAGGTTCGGAAAGCGACGCTGACCGCGGCGCCGACCACTTGGCTGGTCGGATTGGCGTGGTTGGACGATGCCGATGCTTTCCACGGGGAATGCCTGCTGGTGCCTGCTGCAGAGATTCCAAAGATCGCGATCGACGACGGCGCATCTCTCAAGATCAACTTCCATCCGGCCAGCCCAGAGCGGACTCGGCTGGA
>DASWGF010000049.1:0-6840 GCA_036393875.1 Candidatus Dormiibacterota bacterium | reverse complement strand
GGCCGTTCGTCGCCGGAGGGTGCCCACCGCACGGCCTGGCGCAGCGCCTCCCGCCGCACCTCCAGGTTGTCATCGAGCAGGCAACCAACCAGCGGCCCCGCGGCCTCGGGTACGTCGGCCTTCATCTTCGCGAAGCTGCGGATCGCCTCCAGGCGCACGATCGGATCGCGGTCGCGCAGCCCATCGACCACCGTCACGCGGTCACCTGTGAAGGCCGCCGCCCACACGGCCGCCGCGCGCCGGCTTGGATCGGAGGACTCCCAAAGCTCGCGCAGGAGGACCCCGGACCGGTCCCACGGCGGCTCATGGCCCGCTCCCGCGACGGCTGCAGCGGCGACGACCCATCCGTCCGGGTCCATTTCGGCAGCCTGCAGCTGTTGATCGGTCACCGCTTTGGGCAGCGCTAGCTGCAGAGCCAGCCTTCGCACCGAGGCGTCTGGCGATGCGAGCAGCTCCGGCAGCATGGCCGCGAACGTTTCTGGCGCCAGCCTTGCCAACGCCGCCGCGGCGAACGGCCGCGTCCTGTCGTCACCGGTGCGGACGAAGCCGCGCAGCTCGTCGATCTGCGCCGGCGTCGGCCGGCCGAGCGCGCGCTGGAAGTCGTTCAGGGAGACGGCATGCGTGCGCAGCCGCTCGTAGATGGCGTCGACGTAGAGGCTGCGCACACGCAGCGCGGCGGCGATGAAAAGAACCGCGAGCACGATGCCGATCACGGCCAGCACCTCGACCGTGGCCGAGACAAACTGCTGCACCAAAAGCAGGCCGATGCCGGTGACCACCGCGGCGCCCGGCAGGACCACGTTGTCGAGTAGGACCCTCAGCTTCGGACCCACCTGGGCCGGCAAGGCGCCGCCAAGCACGCTCTCCGCAGGATCGTCCAGGCCCGTCTGGAGGCCGTTACGGACGATGAAAAGGAACAGTGAGGTCGCCAGGACCGGGTTCACCGCCACAGCCACAAAGCCGATCAGCGTGAAGATGGGCAGCGCCATGATCGCGTTCTTGACGCCCAGCTTGTCGAGCACCCAGGGAGTGACGAAGAGGCTGATCACCAGCTGCACGACGTAGCTGGCCAGCCACGCGTTGCCGATTAGGATGGTGAGCTCCTGCAGGCTGTTGTGCGTCGCCGCGACGAAGATGAGCGCGACCAGGTAATCGCCTACGCGGCTCGTGACCTGCATGACCAGGGCGAGCAGGACCAGCGCGAGCACCAGCCGGCTGCTGGTCAGGTACTGGATGGCTCCGCGCATGACCCTGATCGCGCCCTGCCGGTGCCGCACCACATGCTCGTGCGCGACAAGCTCGTCGGCGTCGTCGACAAAGCTGGGCCGGAAAAGACGGCGCTCGACCCACTCGGACATCAGCGCCGCCGCGGCCGCCCCAAACGCCCAGATGAACAGCAGCGGCTCGGTGGCGTAAAGCGCGACCAGCGTGGTCGTGAACCCGGCGAGGATGTAGCCGACGCTCAAACCGGCTGCGATGACCGGGAAGATCCGTTTGCCCTCGAGCAGGTTGAAATGCTGGCTGACGAAGCTCCAAAAGTTGAGCATCACGAGCTCGAAGGCGATGGAGTAGATGACGTAGACGGTGAAGGCGACCGTGGGCGCTTCCGATATGAAGTAGACGATGTAGAGGATCGGCGCGATCACCGCATTGAGGACGAGGGTGAGACGAAGCGTGCGGCCGACCCCGAGCCGGCGCGTCAGCGCGCCCTGCAATGCGACCATCGGCCACACCGCCAGGGCGAGGACGACGAAGAACAACGGGTAAGCGTGCGGCCCGGCCTTGTTCAGAAAGATGGCCTGGGTGGCATTGAAGGCCGTGTACATGGCCCAGCCGAGGAGGATCGCGAAGCCCGCCACCTGCAGCGTGCGGTCCAGCTCGCTGCGTCGAACGTGCAGGAACTTGGCCAGGAGAGGGGCGGCTGTCACGCTCATGGGATTATGTAGCTCCCGCCGCAAATACCATTCACACGTAGAAAGTGAATGTGAAAGTGCCACCGTCTGCATGGGCGCTCTGCCTGGCCATCCTGGCCGTCTCCTGCAACGGGGGCTTGAACGGGCTCGTCAAGTCGCCGACGCCGGTGACCGCATCCACCGTGGTGACTCCCGATCGAGGGTCCCTGGTCTTCTCCGACGACTTCAACGATTCGGCTTCGGGCTGGTCCACAGCCACCATTGGTGACTTCCGCGCTTCGTTCACGGGGTCGGGTTACGTGATCGTGGCGAGGAACTTTGTCGACCACGACGTCGCGGCGCCATATGGCATACCCAAGGACCAACTGTCTGTCTCGGTGACGGCAACGGAAGCCTCGGGGTCGCTGAGCGGGTCCGGCTTTGGAGCCGACTGCGATCGCGGGCTCAAGAACCCGACCATCACCTACGCCTTCGTCGTGCAGGTCGACGGCACCTGGGAGATGATCAGGCATGACCAGCGCCCCGGGGCAGCCAAACAACACAGCATGTTGAAGAGGGGGACGTCGCCCAAGGCACCCGGCGCCATATCGATCACTGTGGAGCTCATGTGCGCCACCCTCTCAGACGGCGTCACGACCCGGCTCGTCATGTTCGTGAACAGCACCCAGGTCGCCGACATCACCGACCCGGTGAGCGACCTACCCCGCCTGGGTTGGCTGGGCGGCCTCGTGGTCCGGGGTGAGGATTCCGGACCGACGACAGTCACTGCGACGCACTTCGAGGAGCGCGACCTGACGCTCTAGGTCGACTCTGTAACTCGGGCCGGTAACGGTGTCTGACGTCGGCCAACCCGTTCGGGAGGTGCCTTGGTCATGCGCAACCTGGTCCTTGCCATTTCAAGCCTTTTCGTTGTTGCTGCATGCGGTGGCGGCAGCGCCACGAACCCGGCGTCGCCGACGCCGACCATCCCCTTCAAGATGGTCGCGCAGAACGGAAGCGGGGTATCCGGCACCGGCACGATCGTCAAGAGCACCGGTTCATTCATCGTGACGATCAAGCTGAGCGGATTGGTACCCAACTCGAGCCATATCTCGCACGTGCACAACGGCGCGTGCGCCAAGGCCGGCGGCATCGCATATCCGCTCTCGCAGGTCATCGCGGACTCGTCCGGGGCGGCCGTCACACAGAGCATCGTGCCCGTGAACTATTCAGTTCCGGCCAGCGGTTGGTACGTCAACGTCCACCACGGCCCCGACTTCAGTGCCCCGGCCAACGGACCCAGCATTTCGTGCGGAGATTTGTCGGGGGCCTGAGTCCTAAGTCTGCTGGACGCTCGCGATTTTCTCCAGGGCTGCGATCCGCTCCTGGATCGGCGGGTGGGTGTCGAACAGGTGGTTGAAGAAGCTGCCGTGGTGCTCGGTCGGATTGTCGATGCACATCGCCGCCACAGCGTGGTTGAACTGCTGCATCGGCTTCTCGTTCTGGGCGATCTTCTTCAGCGCGCTGATCAGCCCGACCGGGTTGCGCGTGAGGTCCACCCCGCTGACGTCGGCCAGCGACTCGCGCTGCCGCGATAGCGCCAGCTGCATGAGGGGGCCGACGAGGAAGGCGATGAGCGTGAAGATGGCGCCGATCGCGAAGACGACCAGGAGGGCGCGGGCATCACGGGTCCGAAAGCGCAGCGCGCCGTTCCAGAACACGCTCGCGATGATGGCGGCCAGCCCGATCATGGTCGTGACCACCAGGAGCAGGCGGACGTCGAAATTCTTGATGTGGCTCATCTCGTGGGCGAGCACGCCCTCGAGCTCTTCCCGGTTCATCATCTGCAGGAGGCCCATGGTGACCGTGACCGCGGCGTGCTGCGGATCGCGGCCGGTTGCGAAGGCGTTCGGGCTGGGGTCGTCGATGATGTAGACCTTCGGCACCGGCAGACCATCGCCGATCGAAAGCGTCTGGACGATGTTGTACAGCTGCTGGAATTGCCTAGGGTCGGCCTCTTTAGCGCCCACTGCCGACAGGACGGTGGCGGCGCCGAAGTAATAGGAATAGAGGGCCGCCAGCACCCCGAGGACGCCCAGGACAATCGCTCCTGCGATGGCGTACCCGATGCCCCCCGAGAGCTCGCCGATCACGAATCCGGCCGCCAGCCAGACGACTAGAAACAGAGTTATGACGACGATGCTGTTGCGCTTGTTCCGGGTGATCTGGTGGTACATCCGGCTCAGATTTTACGAGGTCGTCCGGCGCTCCCTGCTCACAGACTGGCGCAATGACCTCGCCGCCCACCGGCCCCAGATCTGGGCCCAGACCAGCCCGTTCCCGAACGCGGACTGCTCCTCGGCGTGGTGCTTGAAGTGGTAGGTCCACATGGCCCGGTGCTCCTCGTAGAGCATCTGACGCCTCGCCGAGCCGTCAGGTGCCTCCCGCTCGCGGTGGACGGCGGTCGCGGTCGGTAGGTAGAACACCTTCCACCCGCCCATCTTCAGCCGATAGCAAAGGTCGATGTCCTCTCCGTACATGAAGTAGCGGGGGTCGAAAAAGCCGACGCGGTCCAGCGCCGCCCGGCGGATCATCAGGCAGTCGCCCGTACCCGCGTCGATCTCGTGAGCGTCCGTATCGTCCATGTAGCTCATGTTGTAGCGCCCGAAGCGCGGGCTCTTGGGGAAGAGCCGGCTGAGGCCGATCGTGCGGTAGAACAGCGTGCTGGGCACCGGGAAAGCGCGGCGTGCGTTGGGGTCGACTTTGCCATCCGGCATCAGGAGACGAGGACCGACCGCGCCGGCGTCAGGTCGCGTGAGCAGGAAATCGGCCAGGCGGCCGACGCACTGCGGGTCGACCATGACATCGGGGTTGAGCAGCAACACGAACCGGCCCGTGCACCGCTCGAGCCCGACGTTGGCGGCGCGGCTGTAGCCGATGTTCCTCTCCTGGATGAGGACAGTCGCCTTCGGGAACTCGGCGGTGACGGCCGCGGCGGAACCATCGCTGGAGTCGTTGTCCACGACCACCACCTCGATCGGCACTTCGGCGCTCGCGAGCAGCGCTTGCAGCGACTGGAGGAGAAGGTCTTTGACGTTGTGGCTGACGATCAGTGCGGAGACGATTGGCTTGGGCGCATCGGGCATCGCTGGTGAATTATCAACTCCAGGGGCTACGCGACGCCTTGGGTACAATCTGGCGGACCGTGCAGACCGGCGCCAGATCGGACCTCGGGGAGCGCCTGGTTCAACTCAGCAAGAACCGGTTGATCCGGCAGAACGTGATCCTCTTCACGGGTGGTCTGGTCGCGGGCATCGGTGGGTTCGTCTATCACGCCATCGCCGGCCGCATCCTGGGCCCGGCGCTCTACGGCCAGGTGGCGTTCCTGATCGCGCTGTACGCGGTCGGCACCGCTCCGGCGCTGATTCTCATCGTCGTCCTAGCTCGATACACGGCCACCCTGACCGCTCGCGGCGACGCCGGCGTGCGCACTCTGCTCACGCGTACCAGTCGGCTGATCGCGATTCCATGCCTGGTGGCGGTGCTGGTCACGAGCTTGCTGGCGCGCCCGGTCGCGGTCTTCGAGCATCTCGGGTCGCCGATCCCGGTGCTGGTGCTGGGCTTCTCGATCGCGCTCATCTGGCAGGTCGCGATCCCCCGCGGCATCTTGCAGGGCCTGCAGAGGTTCACGTCGCTTTCGATGAACCTTTCGCTCGAGCTGATCGTGCGGACGGTGCTCGTCTTCATCCTTCTCAGGGCCGGCTATGCCGTGTCGGGCGCGATGGCGGCCGTGTTCATCGGCCTCGCCTTCGCGTTCGTGCTCGGCCTGTACACGCTCCGCGACCACTTCCGGGGCACGGGCTCGCGCGTGCGCTTGCGCGTGATGGCGGGCTTCTCGCTCACCGCCGCCGCCGGGATCATCGGGGTGCAGATCCTCTACAACCAGGACGTCATCCTCGCCGAGCACTACCTCCCGAGCCACGACGGCGGGATCTACGGGGGGCTGAACAAGATCGGGACGATCCTGTTCTTCCTGACCTTGAGCGTCAGCCAGGTCCTGTTTCCGCGGGTCGTGGAGGCGGTGGCCAAGGAGCAGAGCCCGGGCCGCATCCTGCTTCAGTCCGCGGGCATCCTGGCGGCATTGGGCGCGGGCGCGCTGCTTGTCTTCGCGGTCGTGCCGGGGCTGGTGGTCGGCGTGCTGTTCGGGCCGACTTTCTCCGACGCTCAGCCATATGTGTTCGCGGTCGGCGTGATCGGGCTCGCGCTCTCGCTCGACAACCTCCTGGTGCAGTTCTTCATGGCCGTGCACGACCGGGTTTTCGTGCCCATCCTGATCGCCGCCTGCGTCGCCGAGGCGCTTCTCATCGTCCTCTTCCACGCGCGCGTGGGCCAGGTCGTCCTGGACGTGCTGGCTGTGCTTCTGGGCCTGCTGGTGCTCCTCGCCGTGCGCTGCTACCTGCTCCTCCCCACGCTGCACGCGGACAGCCTCGCCGAGCCAGAACCGGCGCTCGTCTAGCTGCAACAGGTATCCTTTGCGGTTGTGCGAATCGTAGTCAAGGATCCCGAGGAGTTCGAGCAGGCGCTTCGGGAGTTCCGCCGCAAGGTTCAAGAGCAGGGGCTCGTGCGCGAGATGCGCCGGCGAGCTCACTACGTGCCGCCCGCGGAAGCCCGCAAGATCAAGAGCCTCCGCGCCCGGCGGCGTAGGACCCGGTAGCAGGTAATTTCACCTCCCCACTCCGTGGGGAGGTCGGCACCGCCCGAAGGGCGCTGCCGGGTGGGGAGTCGCACTAACCGAAGCTGGTGGCGGGTATAATTCCCGTCGTTCGGTGACCATGGCGGAGGGGAAACACCCGTTCCCATTCCGAACACGGTAGTTAAGCCCTCCAGCGCCGATGGTACTGTCGGGGTAACCCGATGGGAGAGTAGGTCGTTGCCGAGCGTTCTAATA
>DASWGF010000048.1:0-13947 GCA_036393875.1 Candidatus Dormiibacterota bacterium | reverse complement strand
CGCCGGGATCCCTGGACCGTTGGTGGTGGCGGTCTTGCCGGCGACGTAGCGAGCCCCGTCGCGCGCGGCGTCGGACACCGCGACGGCATACGAATAGCCGCGGCCGAGCTCGAGGACGCCCGCCACCACCAGGATCAGGATGGGCAGCGCGATCGCGAACTCGACCAGAGCCTGCGCCTGGGAGCGTCTGCGCGCATTACCCATCGAGCTTCAACTTCCCGGCGATCAAGCGCGCGAGCTCGTTCGCGCCTCGCGAGACCTGGGAAGAGGGGTCGCGCTGAAGGACCAGGCTGCCCGCCAGCGTCGCGTCCTCCGGCCGCGTGTCGTCGAAGTTGACCGTCAACGACATCTTGTGGCCGAGGATCGATTCGACGGCGCCGCGGTCCAGCGGCGCCCCGGACACGCGTTGGTTGAGGACGAGCTCGAGGCGGTTGTCGGGCACGTTCATGATGTCGCGAAAAACCGCGAGCGACCGCCTCGCATCGGTCATCGCCGCGATCTCGGGCGGTATCACCACGATGAGGCGCTCGGCGCGTTCTATCACGATCAGCGCCGCCTCCCCGAGGGACGTGCCGAGATCCGCGACCACCAGACGGTGCCAGGCCGACGCCACATCGAGTGCGCGGGCGGTCAGGTCGGCGGTCATCAGGTCGACCTGCTCTGGGCGGAGGGTCCCGGGAAGCACGCCCAGCCCGGTCTTGTGGTAGACGATCGCGCCCCGGAGGTTCTTCTCGAAGTCCCCTGATTTGGAGGCGCCGGCGATCGAGCCGGTCGCCACGACGTCGGCATAGAGGGCGGCGTGCCCGAACGGGGCCGAGAGGTCCATGAGCAGAACCTGGTGGGGATAGCGGTTGGCCAGCGCCGCCGCGGTGTTCACGGCCAGGGTGCTGACACCCGAACCGCCCTTCGCGGAGAAGAACGCCACCACAGGGGCCGCGCTTCGCGAGGCGGCTTGGGCCTGGGTCGCGGCGGCGGCGGCGACCTGTTGCTCCCACAGCTTGTCGAGCGCGATCGCGACCCGGTCGACGTCTTGACCGAGGCCGTCCAGGAGCCCGTCCCTGTCGAGCGTGAGCAACATCGAATCGGCGATTCCTTTGATGCTTGTGACGTAGCGATCGCCCGTGCGGGGGGCGGGGAGGATCAGGAGGTCGCCAGGAGCCGGGCGGGTCGAGAGCAGAAGCTTGCCGGCTTCGTCGGTGATCGTCTGCTCGGCCGCTCCCGAAGCCAGGAAGATCACGACGTCGCCGCCCTTGCCGCCCAATCGCAACGCGTCGCCTGGCGCCAGATGAACCGCCTGCATGCGGCGGGCAAGCGCGCGAAGGACACTGTCGGATAACTCGGCGAAGACCGAGGACATTTCGAGGACACGTACGCGCGGCTGCAGGACAGACGGAAGATCCGCCCCGAGCCCGCCGCTCGCAGCCACCTGTGCTCCTTCCTCCCCCGCCCCGGGGCCCTCGCGAACCTCGCGGGCGTTCAAAACGTCGATAATGTACCAACGTCCCCCGAGATCGACCCTCGGTTGCCGGTACAGCTTGAGCAGCAAACCCCCGCCTGAACTCGATTTACGACGCACCACCCGGCGGACCATCCGACCGGAAGCTCCCCGAACGCGCCTCGCTGCCAAGATCGAGCGCGTGCTCGCCACCGCGCTCGGCGGCGACCCTCGTGTGGTGCTCAACGTCAAGGCGTCGGAGGTCCTGGCCGAGCCCGAGCCGGTGGCGCAAGTGATCTCGGCGGCCCTGGAGAACGCGGGGAATGGTCTCGTGGCTCAGCTGGTCGTCACACAAACGTTTCGCCGCAGCGGCCTGGAACCGGACCTCGTCGACTCGCTGGCCAGCCCGGACCCGGCTGTGCGGATCGCGGGCGCCCGCGTCTGCGGGGCGCTGCGGCTTCCGGGCGCGGTGCCGTGGCTGGCCGACCTGCTCGACGACCCCAGCCCGGCCGTGCGCGACGTCGCGATCCGCTCTCTGGGGCAGGCAGGCGGCCGCCGGGTGGTCGAAGCCCTGCTGGCGCGTGCCGACCGCCTGCCTTCGTACCGCTTGGCAATCGCGCTCGCGCGGGCCGCCTCCGACATCGATCTCGAGTGGCTCTTGCGAGAGCCGCGCTCTGTCAAGACCATGGTGACGGTCTTGATGGCATGTGGATTGCGCAGAGATGCCCTGCACGGGCACCTTGTCGTCAGAATGGCGCAAGACCAGGAATGCGAAACAGAGATTCGAGTGGCCGCGTGCCGGGCGCTGGCGATGATCGGTAAGCCCGCCGGGGCCGACGGCATGCGGCTGCTGGCAACGGACCCGGACGAAACCGTTCGCAAGGCTTCGGTGCGTGCGCGTATGCGCATCAGCGCCGCGACCCGGAAGCGGATCGCATGAAGCTTTCCGAACGCTTCGACCGCCGCTACCAGCAATCGCCCACTGGGACCACAGTGCCGCCCGTGTCGGCGGCGGTCGTGCAGCAGACAGTTGTTCCACCGCCGGCGGCCGTGCCCGCAGCTCCGCCGGATCTCGGCCCCGCGCCGAGCGAGTTCTCGAACGTCGCGCCCGAGCTCACCGATCAGGTCATCAACCTGAGCCCGGCGCTGGCCGCGGCGAAGGCCGAGATCCATGCCCAGCTGCTTTCGCACCACACCGCCCAGATCGACATCAACAACCGCGCCGGCATCCGCCGCCTGCTCCTGCAGCTGACCGAGGAGCACTTCCGCTCCAAGCCACCCGCCGCGGTGGTGACGGCCGCCGACAAAGAGCGGCTGGTCGAGATCCTGTTCGACGAGGTGATCGGCCTGGGGCCGCTGGAGTCACTGCTTCGCGACCCTGACGTCACCGAGATCATGGTCAACCGGCCGGAGCAGATCTTCGTCGAACGCCGGGGCAAGATCGAGCTGACCACCCTGTCGTTCGAGGACGAACGCAGCCTGAGGCGCGTCATCGACCGCATCGTCCAGACGATCGGCCGGCGCGTCGACGAGTCGGAGCCGATGTGCGACGCGAGGCTCAAGGACGGATCGCGCGTCAACGTCGTCATCCCTCCTGTCGCCATCTACGGCCCATGCCTCACGATTCGAAAGTTCGGACGCGAGACCCTCAGCCCGGAGCAGATCGTGAGCTCGGGCGGGGCCACGGCCGCGATCATCGGCTATCTGGATGCCGCGGTCCGAACGCGGCTCAACGTCATCGTGTCCGGCGGCACGGGCTCAGGCAAGACCACGCTGCTCAACGTGTTGTCGGGCTTCATCCCTGCCAACGAGCGCATCGTCACGTGCGAAGACGCGGCCGAGCTGCGGCTGAGGCAGGTGCATGTGATCAGCCTCGAGTCGAAGCCGCAGAACGTAGAGGGAAGAGGCGCCATCTCAATCCGAGACCTTGTGCGCAACTGCCTTCGCATGAGGCCGGACCGCATCGTCGTCGGCGAGTGCCGCGGTCCCGAGGCGCTCGACATGCTGCAGGCGATGAACACGGGTCACGACGGATCGATGAGCACGCTGCACGCGAACAACCCGCGTGATGCGGTGAACCGCCTCGAGACCCTGGTGCTGCTGGCGGGCACCGAGCTTCCGTCGCGCGCGATCCGTACGCAGATCGCGTCGGCGGTCAACGTCATCGTCCAAACTGAACGGCTGCGGGGCGGCGCGCGAAAGGTCGTCAGCGTGGCCGAGGTGATGGGCTTGAAGGACGGCGACATTGCCCTCCAGGAGTTGTTCGCATTCCGGCAGGTCGGTGTCTCCCTTGATGGGCGTGCGGTCGGCTACCACACGGCCACCGGGGCGCGCTCAGCGTTCCTGCAGCACTTCCGCTCCAACGGCGTCGAGCTGGCCGAGGAGATGTTCGTGCCGGTGGCCCAGCCTGCGGACGACCAGCTTTACTGAACCTCATGGATGCGACGAACGCGGCCGACGAGACCAGCAAAGACGTCGTGAGGGACACGAACCAGCAGCAGCCGGTCCTGCTGCCGAGCGCCGAGCCGCCGCTGTCGGCGGTCGGGCGAGAGGACATCCTGGCGGATTTCGGCCACCAGCTGCGCAACGAGCTCAACGCGATCGCCATGGCCGCCAACATGCTGTCCGCGACGGCCACGTCGAGCGAGCAGCGCGAGCTCTCGGCCATCGTCGAGACCGGCGCCAATCGGGTCGCCCGGCTTCTCGATGACGTTCTCGATGCCGCCTTCATCCAGAGCGGAGACTTCGAGCTGGCGCTCCATCCGTTCGACGTCAGGGCGAGCGTGGAGTCCTGCCTGGGGATGGTCGTCGAGGAGGCGGGAGGCAAGAGCCTGGATCTTTCGTTTCGCGCCGAGCCCGATGTTCCGAGCATCGTCGTCGGGGACTCGCGCCGCGTCGAGCAGGTGCTGCTGGCCCTGCTTCACGCGGGCGTTGAGCGCACCGAAAGGGGCGGGATCGGCGTCGAGCTGAGCTCCCAGCCGCGTGGGGACCTCTTCGAGCTCCATTTCCGAGTGCGCGACACCGGTCGCGGCGTGCCGGCCAGGATCCTTCGCAGCGGCCTGGGCGACGACGCGGTGGTGCAGTCGCAGCAGGTCGAGCCTGGTGATGCTATGGCCATCGTCAGCCTGTCGATCTGCCGGCGGCTCGTCGAGATGATGGACGGCCAGCTGCGAGTCGAGCAAGGCGGCGTCGAGGCAGGACCGGACGCCGGCACCACATTCGACTTCACGATCCTCACCCAGGTCATGCATGCCCCGGTCGCCGTGGCGACGCGGAGTCTGGAGGGGATGCGCGTGCTTGTGGTCGCGGCTGACGCCACCGAGCGACGCGTGCTCGCGCTGCAGACAGAGCTATGGGGCGCGCCTTCGACCGCGGCGAACGTCGCCGACGCGCTCGCACTGGCGCAGACGGGTCAGCCGTTCGACATCGCCATCATCGAGCACAGGCGCCCGGCCGTCGACGGCCTGGCGGTCTCGATCGCCCTGAGGTCTCTGCGCCCGCCGGCAGAGCTGCCGATCGTGCTCATCGCCGCCGCGCCGCCCGGTCCGGAGGAAGCGGGCGCCGCCGACAGCGGCGTCGTGCAGGCGACGCTGACCAAGCCGGTGCCGCCGCACAAGCTCCATGACGTGATGGCGCAGGTGGGGGCGCATGAGGAAGTGGCCCCTGCGCCTCATCCCGCGCCTGCTCCCGGGGTCTTGAAGGTCCTCGTCGCCGAGGACAATCCACTGAACCAGAACACGATCCGGCGGATGGTGACCAGGCTCGGCCACCACGTCGACGTGGTCGCGAACGGCCGCGACGCCGTGGCCGCCGTCGCCAGGGAGGCCTACGACGCGGTCCTGATGGACGTGCTGATGCCGGAGATGGACGGCCTGCAGGCGGCGGAGGCGATCGTCCGGCGCTGGCCGCGCGGCACGCGCCCCAGGCTGGTCGCGCTCACGGCGATGGCCGCACCGGGTGACCAGGAGCGGTGCCTCAGGGCAGGCTTCGACGGCTACATGAGCAAGCCCATCCACCTGGACGAGCTGTCGGACGCGCTCACCGCCGCCGCCGGTTGGCGCGCCACGCCCAAGGTGCTCTAGGCCTAACGGCTGCCGCTGAGGCGCTCGTCGAGACGGTCGGATCGATCGAGGCGGCTGATCTGTCGCGAGGCGCGAGATTCGAGGAACACGACGACGATGACGATCATTCCGCCGAGGACCATCAGGCCGCCGAGCAGCTCGCCCTGCAAGCCCACCGGTCCCGCCACGATCTGGATCATCGCCGAGCCGAACACCAGGATGTAGCTGAGTCCCAGCAACCGGACTCGCGGCGCGACGCTTGTGTTGTCCTCGCCGCGCCATGGCCTTCTGCCGATGATCAAAAGGTACGCGCCCATGATGAGCGCGAGCCCGGCGAGCACCAGGGAGACCAGCTGCACGAGTGAGGTGAACTGTGCCGGCATGCGCGCCAGATACTAAATGGACGCGCCCGATCTGCGGCCGGTTTCGCGATAAGGGGTCCCCGCGAACTCCAGGCCAGGCCTCCGAGTTCGTGGGGTAACTCTACCTAGAATTCCACGCATGCCTCGCTCCGAGCCGATCAAGGCTGTCCGCGGCGTTCGCGACCTCCTACCACGCGATCGTCCACTGTGGCGCGCCGCCGAGCTGGCCGCTGTGGACGTGGCTCGCCGATTCGGATACGAGGAGATCACGACGCCCTTGATCGAGCACGCCGAGCTGATTGAGCGCGTCGGCGAGGACACCGACGCTGTCGCCAAGGAGCTGTACCGCTTCGAGGACCGCGGCGGACGCAAGCTCGCCCTCCGACCTGAAGCGACCGCCGGCGTCGTCCGGGCGTATTTCGAAGGCCACCTCAACCAGGAGCCACAGCCGGCTCGGCTGTATTTGATCGGGCCGATGTTCCGCTACAACCGCCCCCAAAAAGGTCGATACCGCCAGTTCTTCCAGCTGGACGTGGAGGCGATCGGGAGCGGAAGTCCCGCCCTCGACGCCGAGGTCATCGAGATCGCCATCACGTGGCTGCACGACCTTGGCCTGGGTGAGGTGAGGATGGATCTCAACACCATCGGCGACGCGAAATGCCGCCCTGCCTACCTCGACCTGCTCAGGGCCTATTACCGTCCGTTGAAAGACAAGCTGCACGCTGATTGCCAGCGCCGCCTCGAGACCAACCCTCTCTTGTTGCTTGACTGCAAGGTCCCGCAGTGCCAGCCGTTCAAGGTCGACGCGCCTCGGATCACCGACCACCTGTGTGAGGAGTGTGCAGCCGCCTGGGCCGCCGTCCGGCGGCTGCTCGATGCCGCCGGCATCGAGTACCACCTCGATCCTTATCTCGTGCGCGGCCTCGACTATTACACGCGCACCGTCTTCGAGATCTATCCAGCCCGGGCCGGCGGCTCCCAGGATGCGCTTGCGGGTGGGGGACGGTACGACGGCCTCGCGGAGGCGGAGGGATGGCCGCCGACTCCGGGCGTGGGCTTTGCCAGTGGTCTGGACAGGGTCACCGAGATGGTGAAGGCCGTCGGCGTGGAGGTGATCGCGGCTCCGGCTGCAGACGTCCTGGTGCTGCCGGACGCCGGCCTGGAGGTCGCGGCGGCTGAGGTGGCCCGGATCTGCCGGGCCGTGCGGTCAGTCGCCGTCGACTACGAGGCCAAGAGCCTGAAGGCCAAAATGCGATCGGCCAACAAGCTGGGCGCCAGATGGGTCGTGCTGCTCAGCGCGGAAGACGTCAAACAGCGCACCGCGCAGCTGAAGGAGATGGCGAGCGGCGATCAGGTCGCGGTCGCATGGGACGACCTGCCGGCCCGCCTGGCATGAGCGGCTTCACCGCACCGCACTGCGGCTCGCTGCGGGCGACGGACGTTGGGCGGGAGCTCGAGCTCTACGGATGGGTGGCGCGCCGGCGCGACCATGGAGGCTTGATCTTCATCGACCTGCGCGACCGCTGGGGCGCCGTGCAGATCGTGTTCAAGTCAGCTGCAACGCGCGCCGTCGCCGCAGACCTGCGGCTGGAGTTCGTGGTCCGAATCACGGGCACGGTTTCGCGCCGCCCCGCCGGCTCTGAGAATCCCGCCATGCCGACCGGTGAGATCGAGGTCGAGGCATCGGAGCTCGTGATCATCACTCGCGCGAAGACACCTCCGTTTCCGATCGAAGACGAGACGACGGCCGATGAGAGTGTCCGGCTCAAGTACCGATATCTCGACCTGAGACGGCCGCGCATGCAGCGCATCCTCGAGCTCCGACATCGCGTTAACAAGATCATCCACGCCTACATGGACGAGCACGAGTTCATCGAGGTCGAAACCCCGCTGCTGGTGAAGGGAACACCCGAAGGCGCGCGCGACTTCATCGTCCCATCGCGCCTGCACATCGGCGAGTTCTTCGCGCTGCCGCAGTCACCGCAGCAGCTGAAGCAGCTCTTGATGGTCAGCGGCCTCGGGCGTTACTACCAGATCGCTCGCTGCCTTCGGGATGAGGACTTGCGCGCGGATCGCGCGCTCGAGTTCACGCAGCTCGACCTCGAGATGTCTTTCTGCGACGAGGAAGACGTCTTCACGCTCATCGAGGGATTGTGGGCAAGGATCTGGAAGGAGATCCTCGACGTTGACCTGGTCATCCCATTTCCGCGCCTCGATATGAAGGAAACGCTGCTTCGATACGGCACCGACAAGCCCGACCTCCGTTACGAGCTGGAGATCGCGGACCTCGGTGAGGTGCTCGCGCAGACGGGGGCTCAGGTCTTCAAGACGGTGCTTGCAGAGGGAGGCGTCGTACGCGGGTTTGCGGTTCCGGGCGGCAAGGTCATGACGCGCCGGGAGCTCGACGATCTCTCGACGATCGCGAAGGGCGCCGGGGCCAAAGGCCTCGCATGGTTGCCCGGTCCGCTGGACAAGTTCGTCTCGGCATCGGAGATGGAGGGCATCAAGCGCGCGACCGCGGCCGGATCGGAAGACCTGGTGCTGATCGTGGCGGACAAACGCCGGCGTGCCGAGAAGGTGCTGGGCCTGATCCGGCAACAGGTGGCGCGGAACCGCAAATTGATCCGAGAAGGCGAGTGGCGCTTTCTCTGGGTCTACCCGATGTACCTGTTCGAGGAGGATGACGAGGGCAAGCTGACTTACGGGCACCACCCGTTCACGTCTCCGATGGAAGAGGATCTCGCTTTCATCGACGAGGCGCCGTACGACGTTCGGGCCCACGCGTACGACATCGTGTGCAACGGCTACGAGCTGGGCGGGGGAAGCATTCGCATTCACGACCGCACGCTGCAGGAAAAGGTCTTCGAGATCCTCGGCCATTCGCAAGCATCGATTCGCGAGCGGTTCGGTCACCTCCTGGATGCGTTCGAGTTCGGCGTCCCGCCTCACGGAGGCATCGCGCCGGGAATCGATCGCATCGTGATGATGCTGGCGGGCACCGAAAACATCCGGGATGTGATCGCTTTTCCCAAGACCCAGAGCCACATGGACCTGATGCTCGGAGCGCCGAGCCCGGTTGAGCAGGCGCAGCTCGAGGAGCTGCACATAAGGGTGGTTCCTCCGCCGAAATCGGACCGGTAAGATGGCTTTGCTCCCAAAGGGGCGCGCGTTCGTGCGTGTTGCCCAACAGACGATCGTTAGGGACCCCGGAGTCCGGATAGCCGACCAAATGCCCCTAAGACGGGACTTGGAAAGCCAAGGCAGGGGACCCACCTGAGCTCGCTCAGGACAACCCACCGCCGCGTCCCGGAGGGAGCCTTTTGGAGTTGTTGAAGCTGGTGCCGCCCGGCCTACTGGTGGCGGCGCTGGGGGTCCTGATCCTCTCCCAGCTCTTCTACGCGTTTCTGCGCTACCGCCGGCGGGCCTATTTCCCGATCCTGGTGATGACGGCCGTCGGCTTTGGGCTGGGCCAGCTTTGGGACTACCTCGGGCTCCCGTCGGTCCGTATGGGCCAGGTCGCCGTTGTGCCTGCCGTCGTCTTCGCGCTGCTGCTGCAGCCGCTCGCTCGTTTCCTGCCCCGGTTCCAGCGCCGGCCCAAAGAACCCACGGCGCCGACGGCCCCCGGGCAGCCGCGCACTTAAGATTGCCTTTGGTTTGTTTGCCGTCCTTGCCTAGAGGGTATTCAGCAATTGCAGAACTTCATGTGGTTGGCGTTCGGGATCGCCGCCCTCGTGGTGGCGCTGGCCCTGGCCGCATTGCTTTTGCGGCTGCGCAGAACCCTGGGTGCTGTCGAAGAACTGCTGGAGACGACCAACGAGGAGATGAAAGAGACGCTGCCAGAAGTTCGCCAGACCATCGGCAACGTCAATGACATCACGGCCGGCGTGAACATCGGGCTCCGGACCGCCGGTGGCGGTGCCGCCGCGGTCGGCCGCGGCCTCAAGGCCGGCGTCCACGGCGTCAGGGTGGCGGGTGGTAGCTTATTTCGACACGTATTAGGAGGTTAGCTGTGGCCGATGAAAGCAATGGCGGCGGCGGCGGTTTCGGCTGGTTCATCCTGGGCGGGCTGATCGGCCTCGTGGCCGGCGCTTACATCGCGTCGGGTCCGGGCCGAAGCCAGGTCGACAGCTTCAAGAGCAAGACCATCGAGCTGTCGGGCAGCGAGCCGGTACAGAGAGCCAGGGAGGCTGCGCAGAGGGCGCGTGAGATGGTCACCGACCCCGACCACCCGGTCGGCAAGGCGATCCAGGACGGGGTCGCGGCCGCGAAGCGAAAGCGCGAGGAGCTGGAGTCGGCGGCCGCGCGCAAGATGCGCCGGACCAACGGCGAGGAAGGCGAGTCCTAACTAGATGAAACGCGATCTCGCGGAGCTGAAGATCCCAGCGGCGACGGCCTTCATTCCCGTTGCCAAGCGGGTCGCGGCGACGCTGGGGGGACAGCTGGGGCTGAGCCTCGTCGACCTGGACGAGCTTTCCATCGCGCTCACGCAGGCTTGCGACAGCGCGATTGCGGCCGCGGCCAACCTCGACGGCCCGGCCGACCTCAAGCTGAACTACTTCGCGACCAATCGCGCCCTGGTCGTGGACGTCGATCTCGTCTCCAGCGAGGGTCACCTCAAGGCCGCCGTGGCGGGGCCGGATCCGGAGGCCGAAGCCGAGCTCCAGCGGCTCGCGTACGAAATGATCCGCTGCTTCGTGGACGACTTCCGGCCGGAGGTCGAACCCCGAACGGGACACGTCCGCTTCCGAATGGTCAAATACCTGGCTTCCTGACCGGCCCAAACTAGACGTATTGGCTGCCAAGCCGCGGCCGTCCCGCGAGGAGCTGCGGGCGCTCCACCGTCTCTACAAAGAGACCACGGATCCCGCAGAGCGCGATCGCATTCGCGCACAGCTGGTTGACGCCTATCGGGACTTCGTCTACTTCCTGGCTCGCAAGTTCCAGAACCGGGGCGAGCCGCTGGACGACATCGTGCAGGTCGGCTACCTCGGACTGATCAAGGCCATCGAGCGGTTCGATCCCGACCTGGGTTACGAGTTCACGACTTTCGCCACCCTGACGGTGGCGGGCGAGATCAAGCGGCATTTCCGGGACAAGGGCACGGCCATTCGCTTTCCACGCCGTCTGCAAGAGCTCCACACATCGGTCGTACGAGTCAACGAGCAGATGAAGAACGAGCTCGGCCGCGAGCCGACGGTCGGTGAGCTCGCGGAGCGGCTGGGCGTGACGCCCGACGACGTGACAGAGGCAATCGAGATGGGGCCGGCTTACGTGCCGCTTTCGCTCGACCAGCCGATCGGCTCGAGCGATGGCCAGGATGCGCGGTCCATCGCCGACCAGATCGGCACCGCCGACCCAGAGCTCGACCGCGTCGAGATGCGCGACGTCTTGAACCGCGCGATGGAGCACCTGACGCCCCGTGAGCGCGCGATCATGGCCATGCGGTTCTACGAGCAGATGTCGCAGTCGGAAATCGCGCGCCGGCTGGGCATCAGCCAGATGCACGTCTCGCGACTGCAGCGGGCGGCCCTGGAGCAGCTGCGCAAATACGTGCCGCAAGAAAGCGCCTAAGTGGCGCTCGTCGAGTCGCGGGCGCCGGCCGACCCGCTCGTGCTCTTCAGGGGCTGGTTCCGTGCAGCGCAGCGGAAGGGGTCGCCGCAGCCCGACGCGGTCGCCTTGGCCACGGTGGATGCACGCGGCGCTCCATCGGTCCGCATGGTGCTGTTCAAAGGGATCACCCCCTCACCGTCGCTTCGCGACGGAGCTTCCCGCGTGGCGGGGAGCCCAGAGAGATTTCTTTTCTACTCCAACTACGGCAGCCGCAAGGGCCGCGACCTCGCGTCCAACCGCCGGGCCGCGCTGGTCTTCTACTGGCCGGCCACGGGCCACCAGGTGAGGGTGTCCGGTCGGGTCAGCCGGTTGTCGCGAGCCGCCTCGGCCGCGTACTTTCACTCGCGCCCTCGTGGCGCGCAGCTCTCCGCGCTGGCCTCGCGACAGAGTCGCGTGGTCGCTTCACGCGTCGTGTTGGAAAGAGAAGTGCAGGAGCTCGACCGCAGGTACCCCAAAACGGTGCCGCTGCCCCCGGATTGGGGTGGTTATGCCCTGCGGCCCGACTGGATCGAGTTCTGGGAGCACCGCGCCGATCGCCTCCACGACCGCCTCCGCTATGTCCGCGTGCGCGAAGGTGGTTGGCGGCTCGAGCGCCTGGCCCCCTAAACTGAACTCGCCCCGTGACCGGGAACGAGATCCGCAAACGTTTTCTAGAGCATTTCGCGAGTCGGGAGCATCTGGTCCTCCCCAGCGCGCCGCTGGTGCCGCGAGGAGACCCGAGCACGCTCTTCATCTCGGCCGGAATGCAGCCGCTCAAGCCCTACTTCCTGGGCGTGAGTCAACCGCCCGCGCCCAGGCTCGCCACCTGCCAGAAGTGCCTGCGGACCGGCGATATCGACGAGGTGGGGAAGACCGACCGCCACCATACCTTCTTCGAGATGCTGGGCAACTTCGCGCCCACCGGCGATTACTTCAAGGAAACGGCGATCCCGCTTGCCTGGGACCTCGTGACGAAGGGCTTCCAGATGCCGGTCGACCGGCTGCGCATCACCATCCACCCAACCGACGACCAGGCTCATGAGATCTGGCTGCAGCAGCCGGGGATGACAGCCGGCCACATAACCCGGCTCGAAGACAACTGGTGGGGACTCGGCGAGGGGCCCTGCGGTCCTGACTCGGAGATCTGGTGGGATCGCGGCCGTGAGGTGGGGTGCGGGCAAGAAGATTGCGTCCCCGACCACTGCGATCGCTTCACCGAGTTCTGGAACCTGGTCTTCCCGCAGTACGACCAGCGCGGCCCGATCGCGGGCACGTCGGGTGAAGCGGTCCTGCGCGGCGTCGCCGACGGCAGCCTGGTGCCATTGAAGCGTCCGGCGATCGACACCGGGATGGGCCTGGAGCGCGTCACCTACATCCTCGAGGGCAAGACCAACGTTTTCGAAACCGACCTGTTCGAGCCGATCCTCAATCGGATTCGCGACCTGTCCGAGAAACAGTCGACGTTTTCAGAGCGAATCGTGGCTGACCACGTCCGCGCAGCGTGCTTCGTGATGCTGGACGGCGTCGTGCCTAGCAATGAAGGACGCGGGTATGTGCTGCGCCGGCTGATTCGCCGTGCCACGCTTCACGCCGAGCGGTTGGCGATGAGGTCGCAGGTCGGCCAGCTAGTCGACGACGTCGCATTGGTGATGAGCTCGCCATATCCCGACCTGGTTGACCAGAAGGACGTCATTCGGGCGGGCATCAACCAGGAGGCGGCTCGATTCCAGCGCACGCTCAATGAAGGTATGGAGCGGTTCGAGCGGATTGTCGCCAAGCACCCGAAGGTGATCTCGGGAGCTGACGCCTTCTTGCTTCATGACACGTTTGGATTTCCGGTCGACCTCACTCGCGAGCTCGCCGCGGAGAGAGGTCTCGAGGTGGATGAGGACGGCTTCCGGGCGGCGATGGCAGCACAGAAGGAGCGTTCACGTCGCGTGCTGCCGACCGGTTGGACGACCGCGCAGGACCTTCCGAGGTCGGAGTTCACAGGTTATAAGGAGCTCACGACGCAGACGTCGATCATCGCCATACGCAAAGAGGGGCAGCCCGCGGATCGCGCCATCGAAGGCGAGGACGTCGAGGTGTTTCTCGAACGAACACCCTTCTACGCCGAGTCCGGCGGGCAGATCGGCGACACCGGCTTCATCAACACGGAGAGTGGCGGCCTGCGCGTCGAGGACACTCAGAAACCCGCCGACGGCGTGATCGCACATCTCGGTGCCGTCGTCACCGGTGAGCTGAAGGTTGGACAACCTGCGACCGCCGCGGTTGACGCCGGCCGCCGAAGGCAGATTGCTCGCCACCACTCCGCGACCCATCTCCTGCACAAGGCCCTCCGCGAAACACTGGGCGACCAGGTGGTGCAGAAAGGCTCATGGGTCGGACCGGATCACACCACGTTCGACATCCCGCTCAACCGTGCCCTCAAGGACGATGAGATCAAGCGCATCAACCATCGCGTGATGGAGAAGGTTCGCGAGGCGCTGCCGTTCCACGA
>DASWGF010000047.1:0-3353 GCA_036393875.1 Candidatus Dormiibacterota bacterium | reverse complement strand
GGTCGACCTGCACCCCGTAGAAGGCGGCCTTGTCGAGCGAGGTCGGGATGTAGCCGGTGGCGTTGTATTCGAGGCGCAGGTCCGCGCCCATGCCAAGCAGGAAGATGTCGCGCAGGATGGCGCCGTTGGAGTCGTAGCCGACCACCTCTGCGATCTGCGCGATCTTGCGGCGGCCGTCCGGCATGCGCGCCTGGTGGACGATGAGGTTCACGGCCGATGCGATCTGCGCCCGCACCGCTTCGAACGGGATGTCGATCGACGCCATCATCACCATCGTCTCGAGGCGGGACAGGGCGTCCCTCGCCGAGTTGGAGTGGATCGTGGACATGCTGCCGTCGTGCCCCGTGTTCATGGCCTGGAGCATGTCGAGGGCTTCGGCGCCGCGGACCTCGCCGACCAGGATGCGGTCGGGGCGCATCCGGAGGCTGTTGCGGAGCAGCTGCCGGATGGTCAGCTCGCCCTTGCCTTCGACGTTGGGCGGACGGTGCTCGAGGGCGATGACGTGCGGGTGGTCGATCTGCAGCTCCGCGGCGTCTTCGATCGTGATCACGCGCTGGTTGTGCGGGATGAACCGCGCGATGACGTTGAGGGACGTCGTCTTCCCGGAGCCGGTACCGCCCGAGACGAGAACGTTCATGCGTCCCAGCACCGCCGCGCTCAGGAATTCCGCCATCGCCGGGCTGAGGCTGCCCTCCCGCGTGAGGTCTTCCATGCCCAGGACCGCGTCCTTGAACTTGCGGATGGTGAGCGCGGCGCCATGGATGGCCGCCGGCCGGATGATCGCGTTGACACGGCTTCCGTCCGGGAGACGGGCGTCCACCATGGGGTTGAGGCCGTCGATGTGCCTGCCCGTGGTGGCGACCATGCGGCGGATCGTCTCGAGCAGCTGGTTCTCGTCCTCGAACCGGACCTCGGCCTTGGTGAGGACGCCGCGCCGCTCGATGAAGACCTGGTCGGGGCCGTTGACCATGATCTCGCTCACGGAGCGGTCGTGGAGCAGGCCGTCGAGCGGTCCGTAGCCGACCGCCGCGCGCAGGATGATGTCGGCGAGGGTCGTCTTTTCGGGGGCGCTCAGCTCGATGCTGTCTTCCGCCAGGAAACGGTCGAGGTGGGTGCGCACGGCCCGCGAGAAGGCGAGCGTGTCGCCGGTCGTCAGGCCGACGTCTCGGATCAGCGCCAGGCGGTCCCGGAAATCACTGGCGAGCTTGTTGAGGTCGCGACCCTGCCGGGCCGCGGCTTCCATGATGTCGCTGCGCCGCCGGTGCGGCGCCGGGGCATCGGTGGTGGTGCTCGTCCAGGCGTCTACGAACTGCATCTCCAGGAGCGCGGCCGTGGCGGCGAGCGCGGGGATGACGCGCTGGCTCTCCGTGAGGCGGATCTTGATCGCGAGGCCCGCGCCGTCAGCACCCTGGCTCGGATCCATGTAGGCGGCGATCCACTCGCCGTCGCGGAATCGGAGGATGGCCCTGCGCGCGGCGGTCTTGTCTCCGGGATCCGACTCGAGATTGGGGTCGTCGACGGAGCCGAGGACCACATACTTGATGTCGCGCGAGGGGATCCATCGGGCGCGCTCGGCGTCCGGGGGCGTGAAGATGGGAAAGCCCTCGCCCGTGATGACGCGCGCGTCCGACTCCCCATCTTCGAGGCCGCCGTCGAGGCGGTGCACCGACACCCTCACGCGCGTGCCACGTTTGACATCGGCACGCTGCGGGATCGGTGTAGTCGCGTCCCCAGTCGGGAGTGGTTCGCCGTTGGTTGACTGCGTGGTCTCCACGTCACTCATCGGCCGATAACCCCAGGCGATGATAGCCCCGGCCCACCGTCATCCAACCCACATAAGTGGACAGGTTCTGGGCTCAACGTGGCAACCCATGACGCTCAGGCGGCCGGCGCCGATCGAGCACCCACTTCGAACCCGGCATGCGCTTGGCCACGCCCTTCACCTCGGCGGCACGAGCCGACAGCGCGGCCGCGCTTGCGTAGCTGCCCGGCTCGGCGATGACTATGCCGATCGACACCGACACGAATTCGGCCCGGATCTTGTTGCCGTTTCGCTCCTCGTACTCGATCCAACCGCGCTCGCGGTCGACCAGGTCGTAAAGGGCGGGCACCGCGATGTCGAAACGCTTGGTGATCTCGTCGGCGATCGGCTCGGCACTCTGTGGTTCGGTGAGGATGACGAAGTCGTCGCCGCCGACGTGGCCCGCAAAGTGCTTTTTCGAAGGAATCTCCTCGAGCGTCTCGAAGATGATCGTAGACAGCGTCTTGATCACGTCGTCCCCGCGCACGAAGCCGTAATGGTCGTTGTAGCTCTTGAACGCATCGATGTCCGGATAAAGGACCGCGAAACGCTCCGGCGCAGCCAGGCGCTGTGTGATCTCGCGCAGGATGTCGGAGTTACCGCTCATCCCCGTCAGGGGATTGAGGTCGCGTGTGGTGGTGGCACGAGAGATGACTGCGCGGAGCCGGGCCACGAGCTCTTCGGGGATGAACGGCTTGGTCACGTAGTCGTCGGCGCCGTTGAGCAGGTGGTCGACCTTGTCCTTCAGGGAGCTGCGAACGGTGAGGAAGACGACCGGGATCAGGCGCGTGCGGAAGTCTTTGCGAAGCTCCGCCAGGATCTCCTCACCTGTAGTGGCGCCGAGCATGCTGTCGAGCAGGATGATGTCGGGCCGCCAGTCGACTACGGCGTCGTGGGCGGCCCGGCCGTCACCGACCGTGACGCACTCGAAGCCCGCGCGTTCCAGGACGCGCTTGACGAGCTTGAGCATCTGCTCATCGTCGTCGACGACCACCACGAGATCTCGACCCGTCTGGGCCGCCTCGGACGGCGCATCCTTGGCGGCGCCGGCCCGTCTGACGGCGGTCACGACGCGCCCGCGGCAGGCTCCGAATCCGGCGCGTTGCCGCCGCGGTGCCGAAGCTTTTCGGTGAGCTCGAGCGCCCGCTCGGCCGCGGTGCGGATCTCGGCGATGTCGGCCTTGATCGCCTCGGGATCGGTGGTCTCCCCGGCGATGAGCTCGCAGTAGTTGACGATCACCGCAAGCAGGTTGCGGAAGTCGTGGGCCAGCACGCGGTCCGGGTCGGGCTGCTCCGTCCGGTCGCTCACAGCCGCTTCACCAGTCGCCACGTGTTCACCTCGCCTTCGCGTTGGTATTCCAGCTCATCGAGCGCCTTGTGAGCGATCGAGAGGCCGCGGCCGGTCTCCACCGTGGGAGCAGGCATCGCGGGGGTGAGCTGATTATGAAGTGGCGGTCCCCAATCGGTTAACAAAGCAGTTAGCGTTTCCGACTCCAGCCTCAACTCGAACTCGACCAGGGGCTCGGCGGAGCCTGGCGGCAGGGCGTAGCGCA
>DASWGF010000046.1:0-1505 GCA_036393875.1 Candidatus Dormiibacterota bacterium | reverse complement strand
GTCGGCCTGCCGCGCTCCCACATCATCGGCAACGCGTTCGGGTGCTACCAGCTCACTCCACCCGGGGAGACCTGGGTCGACGTCGAGGCGGCGCTGGCCGGCGTCGATGCCGCGGAGGGGGCGCTGGTGGCCGGCAATCCCCGGGCGGCCTACGGCCCGTCTCTGATTGCGACCACCATCTTGCGACGTCCGTTTCTGCCGGGCCATGACGGACCGTGGGTCGACGACCGCCGGGTCACGCTGGCATCAAGCCTGGTGAGGGCCGTCGACTGCAGGGTCGATGCGCTGATCGCGAACAACGAGCTCGCGCTGGCGCTGACCCACGCGCGTGAAGCGGTGCGGCTCGAGCCCTATCGCGAGTCGGGGTACCGCCGGCTCATGCGTGTGCTCGCTGCCGGCGGTGATCGCGCGGAGGCCGTCCGGGCCTACAACCAGTGCCGGGACCTGCTTCAGCGGGAGCTGGGCGTGGCGCCGGCGGCCGAAACCGAGGCGCTTTTTCGAGAGATCAGCGGGAACTCACGCCCCTCTCCCTAAAGGGGACAGGGCAGACCGGGCTGCGGAGCCCAGCCAGGCGCCGGTGAGCCCGAGGAGCGTGCCGACCAGCAGGGTCAAGATCACAGGAATTGCGGCCTGATGGCCGAAGCCCAGGATCGCCGACAGGCTCTGGGCGGCCGGGCCTGGGCCCGAGCGGGCGTCCATTGCGACGAGTGGGAACAGCCATCCGACCAATCCGATGGCGGCACCGACTGGGAGGGCAATCCGGGCGCGCGGCTGGACCACGCCGAAGGCGAGGCCAAAAGCAAACGGGGCCCACCAAACACCAAGCAGCACCCCGGCGCCGGCTAGAACCGTGCAGACCACCGCAGCCCCGGGCCGTCTCACGACTCGAGCCGCCACGTGATGGTTCCGGACATTGATGCGGCATCCGCGGCGCTGAGCATGGGGGCGTACTGGCCGTTCCACCAGGTGTCGACGCGGTTTTCGTACCAGCTCGAAGCCGGGTTCTCGCTCTGGCCGCCGGGGTAGATACCGCTGAACGAACCGGTCCCCCAGTCGACGACCATCCGCCAGCTGGGCCCATGCGCGGACGGGAAGTCGGGCGCGGCCAGCGGGGTGTTGGCGTCGCCGCGGTCAGGTCTGGGGCCGTAATCGAGCCCTTTGATCAGGGCCAGGTTCTCCAGCACACGCTGGTGCACGCGGCCCCAGGTCCATGTGCTCGGGTCGGAACCGAGCCGCCGCTCGAGCGTCGCGACGGTCGTGTTGAACGCTTTCTGCAGCGCGAGCCTGAGTGGCAGCTGCGCGCATTGAACCGCCGGGCAAGCCGGAGCTGGTCCGCAGCCGTCCGGCGGGCAGACTGACGACCCTAAGAGGGTTTCAGATTCCAGGTACTGACCGAGAGCATCGTTCACCTCCGACCGATCGACGGCGACCTTCTTGGCTTTCCACCAAGGGTCGAAGGTCTGAGCGATGTATGCCTGCCAGAACGTCCACCAGATCGTCGCGGC
>DASWGF010000045.1:0-3454 GCA_036393875.1 Candidatus Dormiibacterota bacterium | reverse complement strand
ACCAGTTCAAGTCGGGCTGCTCAGGTGCGAACAGGTGCAGGTACCACTGGCCGCTGAGCTCGTCGCGGGTCCACGCGGGGCCGCCGAACGCCGAAAGCCAATTGTTGGGCGGCGACCCGTCCGGCTTGCCGTCGGCGAAGTAGTAGAAGGTCCGGTGCGGATCGTCGGGCGAGCTCAACGCGGCCTGGAACCACGGATGCTGGTCGGAGGTGTGGTTGGGGACGAGGTCGCACAGGACCTTGAGCCGGAGCTCGTGCGCACGGGCCACGAGCTGGTCGAAGTCGGCGAGCGTGCCGTACTCGGGGTTGACATCGCAGTAATCGGCGACGTCGTAGCCGTGGTCTTTCTGCGGTGAGGGATAGAAAGGCGTGAGCCAGACCGCGTCGACGCCGAGGCGTTTCAGGTAGTGGAGCCTCGAGGCGATGCCGGGCAGATCGCCGAGGCCGTCGTCGTTGGAGTCCGCGAAGCTCCGCACGTAGACCTCGTAGAAGGCCGCGCCTCGCCACCAGGGACTTGCCACCGGCGGCAATTAAAGCAAGAGGCCGAGCAGCGACGCCCGGCCTTTGGAAAGATTCGGTGATCCCCTCTGGGCCGCGCCTTCGGCGGGGCCCACCTCCCCACGTGGTGGGGAGGCCAGGTCTAGCCCAGCGCCGCGACCACGTTCGAGAAGACGTTGTTGATCTGGTTCCCCATGGTTAACAGAATTACGATGACCACGATCGAGACGAGAACCAGGATCAGCGCGTACTCGACCATCCCCTGTCCACTCTGGCGGGACCGGCGCGAGGACCGTTCAGAACGCATAAGACATCACCTCCTTTCGACTCACAGCGAGTGGATTAACACCGTACGGTACAACGCTCCAATTCAGATTTACTTAAGTGATTCCGCCGCTATATGTGGTAATCATTTGCATCAGCCTGACTAATATGTCGCCGTGAGGAAGCCGGCCTTCACCCTCGAGCAGCTGCGCTCATTCTTGGCCGTGGCTGAAACCGAGCATGTCTCCAAGGCCGCCGCTTCGTTGTTCCTCACCCAGGGCGCGGTGACCCAGCAACTCCGACATTTCGAGCAAGCACTGGGACTCCGCCTCCTGGAGCGCAACGGCCGCGGCGTGCGCCTCACCGACGCCGGTCGCAGCCTGGCGGTGACGTGCCGTGCCGCGCTGAGAGCGCTCGAGGTGCTGGAGGAGACCGCCCAGTCGATGAAGCATCTGGAATCGGGTTCGCTGCACCTCGGCGCCAGCCCGACTTGCGCGAGCTATTACCTGCCCGCCAGGCTCGCGGGATTCGCGCAGCGCTTCCCCGCGGTTCAGTTGAGCGTGATCGTCGAGCCGTCGGCCTCGATCAACGCCCAGGTTGTGGCCGGGGCGATCGACTGCGGCGTCATCGAGGGCCGGCCCGAGCCTGGCCTGGTCGCGGCCGTGCTCGCCCACGACGAGCTGATCCTGGTCGTCCACAAGGACCATCCGCTGGCTCGGCTGCGCCGGATCACCGCAGCCCAGTTGATGCATTACCGCTACCTCGGCCGCGGACCGTCTTGGTCCGCCGAGCAGAACGTGCGGGAAATGGTAGGGGAGGCGTACGACCGCTCCGAAAGCATGAACCTAGGTCACCCCGAGTACGTTCGCGCTGCCGCCATCGCCGGGCTGGGTTATGCGGCGCTGCCGCTCCTCGCGGTTGAGGCGGAACTCAACTCGGGCATCCTGGTTCGGCTGCCAGGACTCACCAGCAAGCGCGCCATCACGGCGATCAGGCGTCCATCCGTCGGCGGTCCGACATTGGAGGAGTTCTGGCTACACATCACCGGCAAGACGCAACCCGCAGGTGAGCCGTCCGACTGATCGTCAGCCCACGTTGCGCTGCAGCCAGTCGTTGAGGGGCTTCGCGTCGGTCCACACCTTGACCACCTGCTTCCGGGCGGCCGGCCCGCCCAACCAGGGCTGCAGCCCGAAGTCCTTGTAGATGTAGATCAGCTTGTGTCGGAGCAGGCGCGCCCGGGGATGATCCTGGGGCCACCCGGCCGGGACGCGCTTGAGTGCCTCCCCGCCCATCGAGTAGCCGGCCTTCTCGAGTTTGGCGACGATCGCGGCCAGCGGCCCGCCGGTGGAGTCGGCCGCGACCTTCTTTCGATATTTGGTCAATTGCGCAGGCGTCAACTCGTAACGCCCCGCGGCCACGGTGAGCCCGCGTGCGTCGAGCGCCAGATAACCGCCGCGGCCCCCCATCCCCGCGTAGCCGGCGACGTTGGTCTTGTAAGGCGACTTGTCCTTGGAGAACCGGACGTCGCGGTTGGGACGGAACACCTTGCCGGGGCCGTACTCCGGCTCGAGTGACTCGATCAGCGCCACCATCGGGCCCCTGACCGCCTCTTCATAGACCGTGCGATGCGCGTCGAAATACTTCTTGGAGTTGTCCAGCTCGAGGCCGATGAAGAAGCGCTGACACTCTTCAGGCCAGCCCCGGAACGCCGTTGCCATGTTGCCGGCAAGGATATCGCGCGACCGGAACCACGCAAAATTGCCGTCGTGGCGCAGGGGTTGTGCAGGCAGCGATCGAGACTCACCGCGCGCGTTCGGCGGCGCCGTGGCTTGAGAATTCCCTCTCCCCTGCGGGGAGAGAGGTTGGGAGCGGGTGCGCGGAGCCGACTACGCCTCGAACGGGAGCAGGAACTCCCGCTCTGCCTCCCACATCTCGTCGAAGAGCCGGTCGATCTCCTCGAGCGAACAGACGGCAGCCGTAAGCGGATCGATGATCAACGCGTACTTGGCCTTCTGCCGATCGCGCTCGAGCAGCGCTTCGACAACCAGCTCGTGCACGGCCATGTGCGCCCGGTTCAAGGCAGCGAGCTGCTCGGGTATCCGGCCGAAGCGTACCGGCTGGATGCCCTCGGCGCTGATGCGGCACTCAACCTCAACGCATCCGGCGCCGGGCAGGTTCTCGATGGCGCCGTCGTTGGTCACGTTCCCGTGGACGCTGGTCGCGCGTCCACACTCGATGGCTTCGATGATCCACGACGCGTACTCGTGCCTGGTCGCCTTGGGCACATCCGCTTCGCCACTCAGCATCGCGTGGATGCGCTCGTCGTTCTCCCGCCGCCAGCGCGGCCAGTTGTTGGCGTAGAAGCCGCTCTCCCCGAGATAGCCGGGGCGCGCGTATTTGGCGACGAGGTCAGGACGCTTGCGGAAGTACGGGACGTACTCCGAGAAATGCCCGCTGGACTCGGTCACGAACGCGCCGAGGTGCATCATCACCTCGAAGCGCACGGGGTCCTGCTCGTAGATCTCCGGGTCGGCAGCTCGCCGCCGGAGGAGCGGGTAGAGGTCTTCGCCGTTGCGCTCCAGCCTGGTGAACCAGGCGTTGTGGTTGATGCCGGCGCATTTCCAATCGAGCTCTTCGTACGGGACCTGCAGGTAGTCGGCCAGAAGCCTGGAGGTGCCCTGGACGCTGTGGCA
>DASWGF010000044.1:0-10558 GCA_036393875.1 Candidatus Dormiibacterota bacterium | reverse complement strand
AGCACCACGAAGTCGGGCTGCGGCCGGCCGATGTCCCAGGGCGGCGATCCCTCGTAGACGCTGTTCCAGGAGGGACGTTGAGCCATGGCCCTAGCTTAGTATCGGCCTCGCGAGTCCAGCAGTTCGAGCTCTGCACACGCTGGCTATCGCACGCTCGAGGAAGTCGCGAAAGTGATTCCGTCAGCGTGGCTTCTCGTACTCCGAGGCGAACAGGTAGCTCACGGCCAGGCTGCGATATGGCCGCCAGCGGTCCGATATTTCGACCAGCTCTGCTTCGGAGGGAACGCGGCCGAGACCGTAGATCCGTTGGATCGCGCGGCGCAACGCGATATCGCCAGTGAGAAAGACGTCTGGCCGGTTTAACGCGACGAGCAGGAAACCACGCGCCGACCACGGCCCGATACCCTTCACCTCGGTTAAGGCTGCCTCGACCTCTTCGTCTGTCATGCGTTCAAGCGCCACATCGCTCAGCCGCCCATCCACGAATCGCTCCGCGAGCGCGCGCAGTGTCGCGCCCTTGCGAGCCGAGAGGCCGGCGGTGCGAAGCACCTGCGGATCGGCTACCAGCAGCTCGGCCGGCGACGGCAGACGACCGCCGAATCGCTGTTCAATGCGGGACACGATCGTGCGCGTCGCAGCGACCGACAACTGCTGACCGACGACCTGGAAAATGAGTGTCCCGAACGCATCGAGCTGCGGGAGCTCGTCCATCCACGCTCGCGGACGAAAGGCTGGATGCGCGTCGATGATGCCCGCGAGGACCGGATCGGCCTTGCGAAGGAACTCGCGAGCCTTTCGGTCAGCGAGCGCAGCGGGTTGCCGCGGACGAGCACCTACGCTCATGCCGGGTCGCGTATCGGCAGGCTGGCCATCAGGGGTGCACCCGGTTGTCCGGCGAGTGATTGGCCCCGTGCCAGGCCAGGTCGATCCGCTCGCCCCCGATCTCGAGCGTGCGGCGATCATGGAAGGTCTCCTCGTTCGGGGGTCTGGCCGGCGCAAACTCAGGTAGGTCCGACAGGTTAGTTGTGCTCATCTCACTCCTCCTTGAGCCTTGCCCTCACGCCGGCGTCGATGTCCATCTCGGCACGACCGATCAATGACTTCGCAGGCGGTACACGCCGGCGGCGTTCAGACCGAAGATGCGCTGTGCATCGTCGGGAGGGGTCGGCCCAAGGGCTTCGGTGAGGCCCCCGACCACCCCGTCGTATGACGTGGCCAGCAGGCAGACCGGCCAGTCGGAGCCGAACATCAGCCGCCCGGCACCGAACCAATCGACGACCGACGCGACGAACGGCCGCAGGTCGGCCGCGGTCCAGGAAGCCCAGTTCGCCTCCGTCACCATTCCGGACAGCTTTACGGCAACGTTCGGGAGCGCCGCGAGCGCGGGCATGCGCTGCCGCCACTCGGGATCCTTCCCATCGGCGATGCGCGGCTTGGCGATGTGGTCGAGCACGAACTGGAGATCGGGGAGGGCCCGGACCGTTTCGATCGCGGACGGGAGCTCGCGAGCCCGCACAAGCAAGTCGTAGACGAGTCCGCGCTCCTGCACGGCGGCGAGCCCTTTCCGAACATCGGCCTGGGACAACCAGTCGGGATCGGCTTCGTCATGGACCTGGTGCCGGATGCCGACGAGCCTGTCGCCGCCGGCCCCGCCAATCAGCGCATCCAGGCGATCGCCCACGTGGCCGGACGTCAGGTCGACCCATCCGATCACGCCCCAGACGAAATCCGTGCGTGCGGCGAGCTCGAGGAACCCACGGGTCTCGTCTTCGCTCGAGATCGTCTGCACGAGCACGGTTCCTGAGATGCGCTGAGCGGCGAGCTCCGGAGCGAGGTCATCCGGAGTGAACGGCCTCCTGACCGGGTCCAGGGCTTTTCCGACCATCCATGGATACGTGGCTCGGGTTGGGTCCCAGAAGTGGTGATGGGCGTCGACGCGCATGGGGGTTTCTTTCATTTAATGTCGCTACTCGCTCTTTGCGCTTGACGGCGTCGGCGCATTGTCGCGCAGCAAGCCCTCGCGCTTGAGGTCGGCCCACAGCGCGTCGGGGATCGAGACCTCGAGCCAGCGCAGGTTCTTCTCCAGCTCATCGATCGCTCGAATACCGAGGAGGACGGTGCACACGCGGGGATGCGCCAGCGGAAACTGTAGGGCTGCCGCGGGCAGGGGAACGCTGTAGCGATCGCACACGGCCTTGATCTTCTGCGCCCGAGCCAGGACGGCTGAATCGGCGGGCACGTAGTTGTACCTGGCGCCGGGCGCCGGGTCGATCAGGATTCCGCTGTTGAACACCCCTCCGACGACGATCGAGACGGTCCGCTGCTCGCACAGCGGCAGCAGCTCGTCCATCGCCACCTGGTCGAGCAGCGTGTACCGGCCGGCGACCAGGAGGACATCGAGGTCGCACGTCTCGACGAGCCGGGCGAGCATCGGCGCCTGGTTCATACCGGCGCCGATCGCACGAACCGTCCCCTCCTCGCGCAGCTTGGCGAGCGCTCCGTACCCGCTCGTGCTCGCCGCGGCGAAATGGTCGTCGGGGTCGTGCAGCAGCAGAACGTCAAACCGGTTGAGCCCGGTCCGCTGGGAGCTCTCTTCAACCGACCTCATGATCCCGTCGTAGGTGAAATCCCAGACCGGCCCAACCGCCGGAACATCCTTATAGAAAGGTTCGCCCTGGTAGAACTGGCTCTCGTCGCGGGGCGCGTCGGCCTGGAGCAGCCGGCCGACCTTTGTCGAAACGAACACCTCTTCCCGGCTAAGCGGCGCCACCGCCCGGCCCACCCGCTGCTCGGCGAGGCCGTGGCCGTAGAGCGGCGCCGTGTCGAAGTACCGCAGTCCGTGTCCAACGGCGCTTGCGAGCACGGCGTCGGCCTGCTCGTCGGAGAGCGCCTCGAACATGTTCCCCAGCGGCGCCGTGCCGATCCCAATGCGTGGAACCGCGAGGCTCGTCTTGCCAACCCTCACGCGTGCATTCAGGTCCGGCATCGGCAAACTGATTGTGCTGGCAGATCTCCTTCGACCGCCGGGTATTGACCGGCGAGTCCAATCGAGCGCCGGACGCGGGCTGCATCACGGCAGACGTCGAAACCGTTCACGAAGGGCGTGCCTCCGTCGATGGCGACCAGGGACGCATCAGTTGGCTGGACAAGAGCCCGAAGGGACCCCGCGGTTAACGGGAGTCCCTCCGGCGCATCCGGTCTTCAACTGACTGTGATGTCCAGAAGACCGTCATGAACAGCCTACTGATAGAGGTCCGCCACGATCGCGGGATCGGTGATGTTGGTCTTGTCGTACCAGTAGAAACCAGTGTCGATCTTTGTGGGCTGACTAGTGCCCTGTATAGCCTTGACGGCGGCGATCACGCACTGCTGGCCGATGCCGACCGGATTCTGGGTAATGGCGCCCATCTCGGTGCCCTTCTTGATCGCGTCGATTTGGGCCTTGCCCGAGTCATACCCGGCTACGAGAACCTTGCCGCCCTTACCCGCCTCGTTGACGCCTTCAACGGCGCCTTCGGCACCACCTTCGTTCGTACCGAAGATGGCTTTGAGGTCCGGGTTGGCCTGGATCATCGATTTGGCGATGTCCGCCGACTTCTGAATGTCGCCGCCGCCATACTGCGGGCCCACGATGGATATGTTCGGATACTTGGCCCTGATCTCTGCCAAGAAGCCGTCTCTGCGGCTGGTCGCCGACTCGGCCACCGGGTCCTGAACGATCAGGCCGACCTTGCCGGAGCCTCCGATCGCGACTCCGACTTTGTCGGCGGCGACAGCCCCGGCCTTCGAGTTGTCCGTTGCCACCGTCGTTACCGGGACGAACGGCTGAACGCCGGAGTCGAATCCAATGACTGGAATCTTGGCGTCAGAGTACTTCTGAAGGATCGGCTGGTCTGCCTTGCCGTCGAGGGCCGCGAAGCACAGGGCGGCCGGCTTCTTGGCAAGCTCTTGTTGGAGCAAAGAGATCTGCACGTCAACCTGCGACTCGTTGTCGGGGCCTATGAAATTGATCGTGACCCCTTCCTTGGTAGCCTCGTCCTGAGCGCCATGCCTCACCGCCACCCAGAATTGGTGCTGCCAACCTTTAGAGATGATCGGGATATACCAGTTCGCGTGCGCGGTGGTCGGTGTCGCCGAAGCGCCGCAACCTGCGACGAGCACCACACCTACTGTCAGACAGAGCAAACGCCTAATAGCCATGTACCTTCCTAGCCTCCTCTTTGATTGAGTGCCTCCGACTCTTTGGTTGACTGCTCCGATGGCCTCTCGTCGGGCCAGCCAATAGACCGAAGTTGGGTGCGTCACGACTGCCGTCCTCGGCGACGCAACATGTCTATATAGACGGCGACGATGACGACCACGCCAGTCGCGACAATCTGCCATTCCTGCGGCACGTTGACGAGCTGGAGACCGTCGGCGAGCGTCTTGACGATGAATGCGCCTATGACCGTGCCGAGGATCGTGCCGACGCCGCCCGAGAGCGACGTCCCGCCGATGATCACCGCGGAGATCGCATCGAGTTCGTAGCCATAGCCGAGGGTCGGTTGGGCCGAGTTGACGCGGGCGGCAAGCAATACGCCACCGAGTCCCGCGAATAGGCCGCATAACAGGTAGACGGCGGTCTTCCATTTGACGACGCTGATGCCTGAGAGGCGGGCGGCTTCTTCATTGCTACCGAGCGCGTATGTGTAGCGACCCAGCGCCGTCTTCGACAGGATCAACCCCGAAACGACTGCAGCGACCAGCATGACGATGACAATGTTCGGAATTGGGAAGCTGGGGAGAATTACACCAACGGTGCTCCCCATGATCAGTGCGTGAAGCTGGTCGGTTGGGAAGTAGACAGGCGATAGACCGGCGATCGCGAGAGAGAGACCGCGAGCGACGTTGAGCATACCGAGCGTCGCGATGAATGGCGGCAGCTTCATACGGGCGATCAGGAGGCCGTTGATCAGCCCCATCAGGCCACCCATTGCGATGCCGACCACCATGCCGACCGGAACCGGCAAACCCCATTTAGCTATGGCGGTGGCGCACATAACCGAGGACACCGTCATGACTGTGCCGATGGATAGGTCAATGCCGCCGGTCACGATTACGAACGTTTCGCCCAGGGCGAGTACGCCGACGACCGACGTTGCGATCAGGATGTTGTCGAAGTTGTCGAAGTTGAAGAAGTACGGCGACCAGAGGCTGAAGAAGATGATCAGCAGGAACAGGGCGCCGAACGCCAGAATTCGCTGAACTGCCTCAGCCCCGTTAAGCGGCCTCCAACGAGCGATCGCGAATGGGCGGGCAGCAGTCTTGATCACGTCGAACATCCTGTTATGCAGCGCTGACGCGCTGAGTAGCGAAGGTCATGATCTTTTCCTGAGTAGCTTCGTTCGCGGTCAATTCACCGGTAACGCGGCCTTCGCACATAACGATGATTCGATGGCTCATCCTCAAGATCTCTGGCAATTCGGACGAGATCATGATGATTGCCTTACCGCCGTGCGCCAGATCGTTAAGCAGTCGATAGATCTCGCTCTTCGCACCCACGTCGATGCCACGAGTTGGCTCATCGAAGATGAGCACTTCCGTTTCAGCTGTTAGCCACTTGCCGACCACGACCTTCTGCTGAGTGCCTCCCGACAAGTTACGAACTGTCTGT
The DNA here is from genome assembly GCA_036393875.1 of Candidatus Dormiibacterota bacterium. Classification (GTDB taxonomy): domain Bacteria; phylum Chloroflexota; class Dormibacteria; order Dormibacterales; family Dormibacteraceae; genus UBA10449. Next base: position 4,905 of record DASWGF010000044.1, on the reverse strand, counting down.
TTCAGGCTTGGAGTCTTGATGCCAAGATTCTTGACTTGGAGATCGGCAGCCGCCTTGGTCATACGCGATCGCACCCACCCGAGCGGACCGATGAACCGTCGTAGCGCCGCGAGGACGAGGTTGGTTTCGAGATTCAAACCGAGCGCAAGCCCGTATCGCTTGCGGTCCTCAGACAGGTAGCCGATGCCGTGCTCGACCGCGTCGGTCGGGCTGTTGATCCGGACCCTTTTTCCATTGACGAAGATCTCGCCAGAGTCCAGTTGATCCGCGCCGAATACGGCTCGAGCGACCTCGGTTCGGCCAGCTCCGACCAGCCCCGCGATACCTAGGATCTCGCCCCGGCGCAGCTTGAAACTGACGTCGCGGATAAGCCGTCCACGCTTGAGGTTGCGGACCTCGAGCACCACGTCAGTGCTCCGCTGCGCCGGGAGCTCCGGCGCGGACTCGAAGATTGTCCGGCCCACCATCATCGCGATGATCTGGTCGATGCTCGCGTCGGCCGTCGCCAGGGTGTTCACGTATCGACCATCGCGCATGACCGTCACACGATCCGAGATCTGCTTGAGCTCTTGGAGTCGGTGTGAGACATGGACGACTCCGACCCCACGGTCGCGGAACTGGCGGATGATGCGGAACAGCTCGTCGATCTCGGTTTCGGTAAGCGCAGCGGTCGGCTCGTCCATGATGAGGACTTCCGCGTTGAACGAGAGCGCCTTCGCGATCTCGACCATTTGCTGGGCGGCCACGGCGAGATCGCCCACTCTTCTTCGTGGATCGAGCTTCTTCAGATGCAACTCCTCGAAGAGGTCGCGCGCCCTGTCATTTAGCTCTCCGTCGTCGAGGACGAGGCCGCGCATGCGTTTCGGCTCGCGGCCGATGAAGATGTTCTGCGCAACCGTTAGGTGGGGCATCAGGTTGAGTTCCTGATGGACCATGCTGATGCCGAGTCGCTGGGCAGCTGACGGATTCGGGATGTCGACATCGGCGCCGTGGACAACGACGCGGCCGGAGTCCTTGCGGTACACGCCGGCAAGGATCTTCATCAGCGTCGACTTACCCGCACCGTTCTCGCCGACGAGCGCGTGGACCTCGCCCGGGCGCAGTTCGAAATGGCTGTCGGCAAGCGCGTGGACGCCCGGAAAGTCCTTGCTAATCCCGGTCATCTCGATGAGGAGCGGGACCTTGGTCGCGTCGCTTGATGTCGCCATCGTTGCTCGGGCGCTCCGTTTGTCCTAGCCCTGGAAGGTGGGCCGTCGCGGCTGTCGGTCCGCCGATAGGCCGGCCCGAGTTGGCTGAGCCGACCGTCGCAGCACCGCCACGTCGCCGCTCGCGCCGAACGCGACGGCCCCTTCGGTGGACATCCGCCGCCCGGTCTGATCCGGGCGGTCGGGCGCGAAGCGGCTCTGGCAACGTGGAGATGCGCATCGGCGAGGACGCATGCCGACTCCGTGTCCGAGCAAACGTTCCATCGATCGGCGTTGTCCACGCTGCCCACTCTTGAGCGCCTCTCCAGCCGCTCCCGACCTCCGCCTTTCGTAAATCAACCCGAACGGTCGCGCGTCCAATGCGGTCGGGATGCTAACACAAAGGTCTGATGTCTGCCAGTGTCGGATTTGGCCGCTGCTGTAATCAAGATCAATCTGGCTACTATTGAGATCGGGTTTCAGCGATAGATAGACATCCGACCTACTGGCAATTATGCTTTCGCGCATGTTCCACGGAAGTGCGGCTGCGTGAGGCGACGACTTGTTGGCCTGCACGCCTATGACATCCGATTTCCGACTTCTCGCCTGCTCGATGGGTCGGACGCCGTTCATAAAGATCCGGACTACTCGGTTGCCTATGTGATTCTTCAGACCGACCTCACAGATGGCCCCGAAGGCCATGGCTTCTGCTTCACGACGGGTCGGGGCACGGAGGTTGAGGTCGCCGCCATTTACGCCCTGTGGCCGCTGATCAAGAACGTATCCCTCGGCGAGATCCTCGGCGAACCCCGTGCATTTACCAGGCGACTCGTCCAAGACACCCAGCTTCGGTGGCTTGGACCTGAAAAGGGCGTGCTCCAGATGGCGGCGGCGGCCATCATCAATGCGGTCTGGGACCTAGCAGCAAAGGTCTCGAGGAAGCCGCTCTGGAAGTATCTCAGCGACATGAGCCCCCAGGAACTCGTCAAACTTGTGGACTTCCAGTATCTGACAGATGCCCTGAGCGAAGCGGAGGCTCTGGACCTACTCCAGCGCTCCCAGAGAGGAAAGTCGGACCGGGAGGCTCGGCTGATGGCCACCGGATATCCGGCGTACGCAACCAGCCCAGGTTGGCTGGGCTATGCGGACGAAAAGATGATTCGTCTGGCTAAGAAGGCCGTCGAACAGGGGTTCCACCAGATCAAATTGAAGGTTGGTGGATCGTTGGAAGAGGACAAGCGGCGTTTGCGCCTCGCTCGCAATGCGGTAGGCCCCAACGTCCGCATCGCTACCGATGCGAACCAGAGCTGGGGTGTGAAAGAGGCGATCGACTGGATGACGGAACTCGCCGAATACGATCCCTACTGGATAGAAGAGCCGACCAGCGCCGACGACATTCTTGGGCACGCTGCCATCCGGAAGGCCATCGCACCAATCAAGGTCACAACCGGAGAGGTCGTGCACAACAGAGTCATGTTCAAGCAGCTTCTGCAGGCGCAGGCAGTCGACATTCTGCAGATCGACGCCACCCGCGTTGCAGGGGTCAACGAGAACATCGCGAACCTATTGCTGGCCGCGAAGTTTGGGGTTCCGGTATGCCCACATGCGGGAGGCGTTGGCCTGTGCGAGCTCGTCCAGCATCTTGCGATGCTCGATTTCCTCTCGATAAGTGCGTCGACCGAAAATCGTGTGATCGAGTACCTCGATCACCTGCACGAACACTTCGAGGATCCTGTCGAGCTCGTCGGCGGCAGTTATCGTGCGCCGACGAAGCCTGGCTATAGCGCTGAGATGAAACTAACCTCGCGTGCCTACTTTCGATATCCAGATGGGCCCGAATGGACTACGGCGTTAACAGCGGGCGCTCCTCATAGCTGACGTTGGTTTGGTGGGACAGAGCCAGAACAGTTTCACGCTTAGTTCCCGGCCAGCACTTTGTGCAACCACTGCTCACCTTCGCACAGGTGAACAATCGCAGCCGCCCGGGCTTGGGCTGGATCGCCGACCTCAATCGCGCGCACCATCATTCTGTGCTCTTGATGCGTACGCTCGATAGCCCCCTCGGATGAGACCCCCTGCCAGATGCGGGCTCGCACTGTCCGTGGCCATAGGGCCGCGAGTGTTGCAGCGAGGGTTGCGTTGCCAGATGCAGACGCAACCATCGCATGGAAGTCGAGATCGGCATTGACATGCTCTTCGGTAGTTGCCGAATCATCCATGCGTTTCAGGATGACGTTTAGGTCCCTGACTAACTCTGGTGTCGCTCGTGAGGCCGCCATTGCGGTCGCCTCCGGTTCAAGGATTCGCCTTAATTCGTAGACCTCCAACAGTCCGCGATCCTTTGTAAGCTCCTCGAGGAAGTCCAGGCGCTCTGCGGTCGGGATCTCGGTCACGAAAGTTCCAGCACCCTGGCGGACTCGGAGAATCCCAGCGACGGATAGTGCGCGAACAGCTTCTCTGAGCGAACTGCGGGACAGCCCCAGTTCCGAAGCAAGGGCCTTTTCCGGTGGCAGACGATCGCCGCCCTTAACTTTGCCCGACACGACCATATGCCGCAAGCGCTCAATCGCCCGAGTAGTGACGCTCATGCTCGCCGGCACAGACTAACGAATTGCCGACAGATGAAACGGGCGTTCGGCGCGACCCGTTCGGTTTGAACAGCAGATGTCTGACGTCTCGATGTTCGGGGTCTGCTCAGATTCAGCCATGCTTGGAATGAGAGATCATACCTTCGCGCAACAAGCTCGCCGTGGACTGATCAGCCGCAGCCCGTCCCGACCGAGCCGTGCTCTGTCTCGGCAGGTTCACCCCCAGGCAGGCACTCGGCGACTACGTTTCGCAGCAGCTGGTATAGATCGCTACATCGAAGTACAACATTCGTCGCCCTTGGACGGACGCCTTCGGAGTGGCGCGAGACGGGCTTCCTCAACCCAAACTACTGCTTTGAAATCCGGTCCAGCGCACGCCTAGAGTCAGCTGGTCACGCTCAGCTGACGCAGGCTGCTCAGGCATACAGCCAGAATCCCGGTTGTTGCTGGATAGCCGGCAGGTTTCGCAGCTCCTCGGAATCAGCCGCACCAAGACGTTTCAGATGATTTCGCTGCGCCTACTCCCAACCGTGCACATTGGCCGCTGCGTGCGAGTGCCGCGATCAGCCCTTGTCGCGTGGGTTGAAAGCCAAATCGAAGGGAACGTCGACGCGCCCGGCGCCGGATTCAGGGTCTAAGCGGATCGCACGTCGTCGCCGTGGCAATGGCGAGGGATCCGTCTTTTTTAGGAAGGACGGGATCTGGGTTGCCAGCCTTACTCGCCCTGAAGGAGGACGCAAGCACTTCTACGGAAGTACGCGTGAAGAGGTCCAAAAGAAGCTCGCTCTCGCCGTTCATGCTCGCGAGACAGGGACCCTGGCGGACGCACGGGGGCTGAACACCGGTGACTTCCTGGATCAGTGGATGGCCGACGTAATCCGCCCCAGCGTTAGACCGTGGACATACAAGGGGTACGAGGTCCACGTCCGACTACATCTAAAGCCGGCAATTGGCCGCGTACCCCTCGAGAAGCTGACTGCGCTACATGTCCAGAAGTTGGTAAACGAAAGGAGCCAGACGGGGTTGAGTCCCAAGACGGTTCGCTACATGTTGGGCACGCTGCGAGCGGCGCTTAACCAGGCCATTCGATGGCAACTGGTTTCCCGCAACGTTGCGACATTGGTGGATGGTCC
>DASWGF010000043.1:0-2273 GCA_036393875.1 Candidatus Dormiibacterota bacterium | reverse complement strand
GCCGACCTCCTGTTCGAAGGCCAGTCGAAGGAGTTCTTCGCCAAGGTCATGGCGCTCGCCGAGGCGGCTGACGCGGCGCAGCGCCGCCTCTGACCGATCCTCATCGAGTTGCGGGGACAGCGCGGCGCCTGGGCGTGAGCTCACGCGCCGCGTCCCTGCAAACAGAGCCCCACATCTTACTGATGCGTGGCTAGGCCAAAAGCCGAGTTGAGTGGCGCCAGCGTCCTCAGCTCATTTACGTAAGGAAGGGATCGGTCCCGAGTGATCAGGTTGAGGACGACCTGGTCAGCGCCGGCGCTGAGCAGAGCGCCGACCCGCGCTCGAATTGTCGCGACGTCGCCCCATGCCACGACGGCGTCGAACAGCTCGTCTGACCCTGGCGGCTCCAGCTCATCGGGCTTCCAACCCAGCCGGAGCAGGTTGTTTCGGTAATTCTCGGTGCGGAGGTAAAGACTGGTGTGCGCGTCACCTGTGGCTCGCGCCTCGGCGCGTCCGCCGGCCAGCACCACCGGCAGGTCGGCTGCCAGGAATGGCTCGCGACCGAGCTGATCACGAACCTGCCGGATGTGCTCAGCCGTGGTGAAGTAGGGGTAGGCGCCCGCGGTGCGTTCCGCGGCGAGCGCGACCATTCGAGGGCCGAGCGCGGCGAGGATAATCGGGGGCAGGGGCGCCGACGGACCGCGCCAGGCCGCTTGCCCCATTCGATCCAGATATTCCCGCATGGCCGAGACCGGCCGGCCGTAGTCGTGTCCGCGGGCGGCGACCATCGGGGCGTGGCTGACGCCAAGTCCCAGGATGAATCGATCGGGCCACGCTTCGGCGATGGCTCGCCCTCCCGCGGCCATCGCCATCGGATCGCGCGCCCAGATGTTCGCGATGCCGCTGGCCATCACCAACCTCGGCGTGGCACTCAGGAAGATCGCCGCTTGTGCGAACGCCTCGCGAGCTACCGACTCGCCGTACCACAACGTCCCATAGCCGAGCTGCTCCATCTCGGCCGCGACCTCTCGCTGGACGGACGCCGGCTGGGCCTGGAGTGAACCCGAAAAAATGCCCAACCGGCCTGGCTTGACGTTGCCCAGCCGGGTCAGGCTCACGGGCTTGAGGTTACCGTGCCGGCTCGACTCGTCGATGCCACGATCCTCGACCTCACGTCGGGTGCTACCTTCGATGCCTGATGAACGCCCGCGTCGCCTGCCTCAGTCCATTCGATCGGTGGGCTTCGACACCGTCGACCATCGAGCCGCAGCCGAGCTCGGGGTCCCGGTGGCCGCGCCTTCCTCATCAACGCCGCTCGCGGGCCGATCGTGGACGAAAAGGCCCTTATCGAAGCACTCGGCTTCGGACACCTGGCAGGCGCCGGACTCGAGGTCGAGCCGCTCCCCGTCGACTCGCCATTGCGCAGCATTGAGAACATGGTCCTCGCACCCCATGCGGGCGGCGCCACCGTCGAGGCCGACGCACGATTGCTGGAGGTGGTAGGCGACAACCTGCGGCGGGTTCTCGGGGGTCATGCCCCACTCAACGTCGTCAACGCTGTCAAGGTGGGGGCGCAATGAAATCACTTCGCGAGCGATGGCGGGCGGGAGAGTCCACGGTCGGCGCGTGGTGCACCATCCCGAGCACCTGGACCGCCGAGCTCGCCGCGCGCTCAGGCCATGACTGGGTGGTGGTCGACACACAGCATGGCCTCATCGGCTACGACATGATGCTTCCGATGCTGCAGGCGATCAGCACCACCGGGGTGCCGTCGCTTGTGCGCGTCCCGTGGAACGAGCCGGGAACCATCATGAAAGCGCTCGACGCGGGGGCGGGCGGTGTCATCGTGCCGATGATCAATTCGGTCGCGGAGGCGGAGGCCGTCGTCGGGGCGTGCCGCTATCCGCCAGCCGGCTTTCGGAGCATGGGGCCGACCAGGGCTCGAGTCGTCGACGGCGACTGGCGGCAGCCGCTTTGCATAGTGATGGTGGAGACGGTGCAGGCGGTGGAGATCGTCGACGACATCCTATCCGTGGCGGGGATTGACGCGGTCTTTGTGGGCCCCAACGACCTCGCGGTCTCGGCCGGCCTCGAGTCAAGCTACGAGGGGAAGGATCCGGGCCACCGGCGCATGATCGAAAGGATTGCGGAGTCCGCCCGCGAGCATCACGTGACGGCCGGGATCATGTGCGGCACGCCCGAGGTGGCCAAGCAGTGGCATGACGTCGGGTACCAGATGCTCGCTCTCGATGCCGACACCCGGCTCCTCACGACAGCGAGTGAGCAGATCGCCA
>DASWGF010000042.1:0-2056 GCA_036393875.1 Candidatus Dormiibacterota bacterium | reverse complement strand
GAGCATCGTCTTGCCGACGCCTGGGACGTCCTCGATGAGGAGGTGGCCTTCGCAGAGGAGGGTCACCAGGCACAGCCGGACTTCCTCCTCCTTGTTGACGATCGCCCGGCCGACGTTGGCCAAGAACGCTTCGGCAACGCGAGTGACGACGTCGGTCACCATCGTGGGCGGGCCCCCATGCCGGGGATTATAGGTTTGACCATTCGTGGCCATTCGAGGTGAATACGCGTGGCCGGGCCATTTGGTTCCGGAGAGCGTTACGTTGGGGGCCTGCCGGACGTGTTTGATTCATAAGCGCATGAGGCTCAAGCTTGCCGTCGCGATCGCTCTGCTCGCGGTCGCCTGCGGCTCTGTGGACGGGACTGGTGGCGGGGGCCCAGTAGGCAGCCCGCTCACGATCGACCAGCTCAAGTTCAAGGTCATGGACGCCGTCGGTGTCCCGCTGTTTTGCGACCCGGATTACTACCCGATCGCTCGCGCCGGCGGCGAGGAGGCCAGCGCGGACACCTACTACCCGCAGATCAAGGCCGACCCCGAGTTGTATTCGGCGATCGTCGCCCACGAGCACCTGCCGTCGGGCGATCTTGACGAGCCTGCCAAGCTCACCCTGTATCAAGCGTTCAAGCGCCTGCGGGCTCTGGTTCTCACGCAGAACGGCGACAGCTACACCTTCGAGATCCGCGTTCAGTCGCAGGGCGCCCAGGCCACCGTCGAACTGGTAGACGGCTCCGTCCGCGTCGATGGCGTCATCACCGTGACCTCGCGCAAGCCCAGCGGCAGGCTGCCATGCCCGATCTGCCTTGCCGCCGCCACTCTGATTGCGACGCCGGGCGGCGAGGTCCGCATCACTGATATCAAGGCCGGCACGATCGTGTGGACGGCCGCGGGTGACGGCTCGAGAATCACAGCGCCCGTTATTGTGGTCGGCAGCATGGTGGTTCCTTCCGGCCATCTGATGGTTCACGTCGTGCTGGCCGACGGCCGCGAGCTGCTGGTGTCGCCTGGCCATCGAACGGCTGACGGTCGCCCGCTCGGAAGCCTCGCGATCGGCGACGAGCTCGGCGGTTCGAAGGTCACACTTTGGGAGCTGGTCCCGTACGACGGCGCTCGGACTTACGACCTCCTGCCCGCCGGCCCCACCGGCACGTACTGGGCGAACGGAATCCTGCTCTCGAGCACCCTGGCCGGCGGCTAAGAGACTTCTTCTTCCTCGACCAGGCGCAGATGGCTGCTGACGTCGAGCCCGAGGTGGCGCGCGAAGAAGCCCGCCACACGCTCCACATAAAGAGGACGATCCGCCGCGTAGGCGCCGGTGTGGGGCGCCCCCTGGACGATCCAGATCTCGCGCGGGCCGCGGTACGCGTCGTACAGCCGCCGGCCGTGGTTGACCGACACGATGTCGTCCGCGCCGCCGTGGATGAAGAAGAGTGGACGCGGTTCGAGTGAGCTCAGCACGGCCTGGGGATTCGACTGCGATAGGCGGGAACCAGTACGCAGGCGAAACATCTGGCCGGCCAGCCACACGAAAGGCGTGCCCGGGAGCTTGATCGTGTGGCGCACGTTCTCGATCATCACGGTGCGAAGGTCGCTGAACGGGCTGTCGAGGACCAGGGCTTGCACTCCGGGCTCGCCCGCCGCACCAAGCATGGTCACCACCGCCCCCATCGAGAAGCCGAGCAGTCCGATGCGCGCATGCGGGATGCGCTTGCGGGCGAAGGCGATGACTGCCTCCAGCTCGAGGACCTCCTTGATCCCGAACGTGATCGGCGCCGCGTCGCTGCCCGGCCAGCCGCGATAGGAATAGAGGATGACGTTGAAACCTTTCCGCCAGAGCGCGGCCGAGATCCCGAGCGACCCCTGGCGCTGGCCCTTATGGCCCCCTGAAACAATCACCGTTTGCGGCGAGCCTGGCTGCCGGAAGTGCCAGGCGCCAAAGGAGATTCTGTCGGCGGTGACCAGCTCGACTTCCTCGTAGTCCGCCTGAAACTCGAATGGAGTGAAGGTGAAGTCATCGAGCGGGCGTGGCTTAGCGGGCACGAACGCCCGGCGATACAGG